>CAZVYV010000140.1:0-7900 GCA_964630985.1 uncultured Occallatibacter sp. | reverse complement strand
GCGACTTGGAAACCAAGACCGGATTGCGAGTGAAAGGGCGGCTCATGTCCGCCTCCGAGATTGAGCGCACACTCGTGCGACTGGCTCACGAAATCGTCGAGAAGAGCAACGGCAGCGAGGATCTGGCCCTCGTTGGCATCAAGCGCCGTGGCGTTCCTTTGGCGGAACGGCTGGGCAAGCTCATAGCCACCATCGAAAAGCGGCCCGTCGACACCGGAGTCCTCGACATTCAGTTCTATCGCGACGATCTTTCCACGGCGGACGTTCGACCGGTTGTCACACCGGGCGCAGTCGGCTTCGATGTAGAGGGCCGCGACATTGTGATCTGCGACGATGTGCTCTACACCGGACGCACCATCCGTGCCGCGCTCGACGCGCTCTTCGATTATGGCCGGCCACGGCGCGTACAACTGGCCGTGCTCATCGATCGTGGACACCGCGAGCTACCCATTGAAGCCACTTACGTGGGGAAGCATGTGCCCACCAGCAGCCGCGAGATTATCGAAGTCAAATTCCAGGAAGTCGACTCCACCGAGCAAGTGCTGCTCGTCGAGAAGACGTAAATGCAGTGAACAGTTCGTAGTTCGTAGTTTGCAGTTCATCTTGCCCGATTTGACGAACGAGACAAAGTGAGGGCGGGAAATTTCGCCGAATCGACCGAAAATCACTGACCGAGAGTCCCCAGCCACGGAACTCGATTTGTAACCCGCCTCACGAACGACGCCTTATGAATCCAGCCGCACCCGCGATTCGCCGCTCGCTCACAACTCCGCCCGCGCCCGCATCTTCGTTTCCATACAATCCAGGTTCGCTGCTGTCGGTTCTCGATCTCTCTGTGGAGGGCGTGAGCCGCCTGCTGGTCCGCGCCACTGAGTTGGAGCACGAGGATCCCATCGTGCGCGATCGCATCCTGGCCAAGCGGAGAATCGCGCTCCTGTTTTACGAGTCGTCGACGCGCACCCGCACCAGCTTCGAGCTTGCGTCAAAAGCGCTTGGCGCAGATACCACGCTGGTCTCGAATCTCAGCTCAAGCATCGAGAAGGGCGAGTCTCTGAAGGATACGGGCCTCACGCTGCGCGCGCTTGGCGCGGAGGCAATCATCCTTCGCCACAATTCTTCCGGCGCGGCATGGCTGCTGGAAGAGGTAACTCGCCTGCCCGTGGTGAACGCGGGTGATGGCATGCACGAGCATCCCACACAGGCTCTACTGGACCTGAGGACAATCATGACCCATCTGCGGCCGGGCGTGGCAGGAGTTGGGCCAGAAACGCTCGCCGGGGTCACGGTGATGATCGTCGGCGACATCCTGCACAGCCGGGTTGCGCGGTCGAACATGCTGTTGCTGCCGCGCGTCGGCGCGCGAGTGTTGCTGTGCGGGCCGAAGGAGCTGCTACCGGAGCAGGCCGCCCGCTCCGGCCCCGGCATCGAGATCGAACGTGATTTTGAAGCAGCGCTCAAGCAGTCGCAGGCGGTAATGATGCTGCGCATCCAGGCCGAGCGGCTGGCGGGGCTGCAACTGGACCTGGAGGACTACAAAGCCAGCTACCAACTTACCGGCCAGCGGCTCGCGGCGCTCGCACCGGAAGCGGTAGTGTTGCATCCGGGGCCGATCATCCGCGGTATGGAGATTACCGCCGGCGTGGCCGATGGTGTGCAGTCGGCAATTCTGGAGCAGGTGACGAACGGATTGGCCATTCGCATGGCGGTGATGGAGCGCGCGCTCACGGCACAAAACGGAGGCCGCGCATGACGGCTTTAGCGATATGCGGCGGCCGGCTGATCGATCCCGCGGCGGGAGTGGACGCGCAGAAAGACGTGCTGCTGGTCGATGGGCGCGTGGCCGAGATCACGGGTGCCGGGAAGCTGAAGCCAACCAACGGCACGCAAGTGCTCGATGCGACAGGAATGGTCGTCGCGCCGGGACTCATCGACATTCACGTGCACCTGCGCGAGCCGGGACAAGCGTACAAGGAGACCATCGCCACAGGAACCGCCGCGGCCGCTGCAGGCGGATTCACCAGCGTGGCGGCGATGCCGAATACGATCCCGGTCAACGATTCGCCTGAGGTTACCCGGTGGATGCAGGCGCCGGAGCGAGGCGCGCAAGTTCGCGTCTTCCCGATCGCTGCGGCGACGCGCGGATCGAAAGGTGAAACGCTAAACGACTTCGCGGCCTTGAGGTCAGCGGGCGCGGTTGCTGTCACCGACGACGGACGGCCGATCCTGAAAGACGGCATGATGCGCGAGACGCTCGCAGCAGCAGCGCGCGTAGGACTCACCGTGATCCAGCATGCCGAGGACACGCGCATGACGCAAGGCGCCAGCATGAACCTCGGACCTGTGTCGTTCAAGCTCGGTCTGCGCGGAATGCCCACAGAAGCCGAAACGAGCATCGTAGAGCGCGACATTCGGCTGGTTGCGGAACTGAAGGATGCGCGTCCGCATCTTCACGTCGCGCATCTCTCCACGGCCGCGGCACTGGCCGCTGTTCGGCAGGCGCGGCGCAACGGGCTCCGCGTGACCTGCGAAGTTACGCCTCACCACTTCCTGTTGACCGACGAGAACGTGGGGCTCTACAACACGCACGCCAAGATGAATCCACCGCTGCGCTCGGCCGCCGACCGCGAGGCGATGATCGAAGGCATTCTCGACGGCGTCGTGGACGCGATTGCTACCGATCACGCTCCGCACGCCATGCACGAAAAGGAAGTCGAGTTCGAGTTGGCGCCGAACGGAATTATTGGTCTTGAAACCGCGTTCGGCCTGAGCATGCGCTGGCTTCATCGCGAGTGGCGCATGCCGCTTGGCCGGGTGTTGAGCCTTCTGAGCGCGCAGCCTGCTGCTCTGCTTGGATTGAAAGGCCGCGGAACGCTGACCGTCGGCAGTTATGCCGACGTAGTCGTCTTCGACCCCAAAGTTGAATGGACGTACCGCGCGACTGAATCGCAATCGAAGGCCAAGAACACCCCATTCGATGGCTGGCAGATGCAGGGCAAGGTGCGCTGGACGGTGAGCGAAGGCAAGATCGCCTACGCCAGCACGTAAGAAAGTTCGCGGCCCTCAGTTCATCGTTTGCAGTTCTTCGTTCACAAATCGCGGTTCGCAGTTTTAGGCGGTCGCCAGAGTCCCTTAAAATTCCAGGATCATCTTTGGGGTTAAGAGATTTATTTTCAATCACTTAACTCTCTTCGCGCTCACCGCAACCCATTGATTCCAAAAGAGTTATAATCTAAAATCCTTCGATTCAGTAGTTTAGCCGGCGTTCTTGTTTTATTTTGGGCGAAATCTGTACCGACCCCGATTTCATCCAATGCCTGCCGCTTCCGAATCCGCGCCCGAATTCTCGATCTGAGTGCAAGTATGCGCTCAAGGCACGAAATGACCGGCAAACTTCAGACAGAAAAAAACCAGTATGGAATCAGGCAGATGACGGGTAGTGAGTGGACGGGCACGCTTGACATTGGCGCGCCCGCTCTCCCATCGAACACCCGTCCATTCAAATTTCGTTGAGTTCCCTTCCGTCAGGAGCGCCCGGCTCGTGAGACGAATCGCCTATTAATGGCCGTCTCCGTCACCATCACCAAATCCATGACCGAAGATTGGATTGAAGACAATGGAGGCAAAGGTCCCTGCCAATTCCGACGTGCCAATACCCTGGCCCACGGTGACAAACAATTCGTTCGTTGCGCCATTGGCCGTGGCTCCGCCACCAAAAGCAATTCCCCACAGATTATTCAGGACAATCACCCTCCCGCGCTGGTCCCTGATCGTCCCCATAAACCTGCCGGTCTTGAGATCGAATCCGTTGATAGTGCCGGCGACGGAGTTGTTTGAAACCAGCAACGTATTGCTCAGCGGCCCAAAATTGCTGGGAGCGAGGGCGATGCCCCAGGCCTGATTGAGAATCGCGCTCTGGACCAGTGTCTTCACGAAAGTGCCATCTTCTTTGAAGACGTCGATGGCGCCGCCCGCGCCTATGTTCGGTACGGCATACGCGACATAAATCATGCCATTGATGTCCTGGATGCCAAAGACCGACATGGTCGATGGGATCGACGGGTCTCCAAACGACATCACCAGGTTGAAATTCCCATCGAACATATCGATGTGATTGTTGGTGTTGTCTGCAGCGTAGACATGGTTCCCCGTGGCGTAGTTAGTAATGGCAAGGCCCGTGTAACTTGCTTTGTTCGCCGAGTTATCCACCGTGATGATCGACTGGTTCTTATTCACCCCCGGCGCCCATGCGCTTATGGTGCCATCCAGTGTGGCAAAGATGAAACTCGATGACTCGCCGTGAACCTGGAAATCCGTCTTCGATGGGTTAGCAACGATTCCCGTCGGTGTTCCGGGGCCATTGAGCCCTGTCGCTTCGGATGGTCCGTTTCCGGCAGTGGGCACCAAAACCTTGAGGGACTCTTGTGTACCGTTGGCCTCGTAGATGGTCGACCAGCCTGTGTCGTTATCGGCGATCCACCAGGGACTTGTCGCGCTCCGAGCCAGTCCCCAGGCATTGGCAAGCAACGGATCGATGGTCGGGGCTTGGTGAACCTGATTTGAAACCAGGTTTGTGAGTTGATATTGTGCTTCGGCCCGTCCCGAAAGCATGAGAAGAAGCGCGCCGAAACAAGCGGCCACTGCGGTCATGCGGATCTGCATATGAATCTCCTTCATCCTGAATTCTCCTTGGGGAAGTCGCGACCCGAGTAAGGTCGAACCATCGGTCGCTCCAACTGGACACAAAACGTTCTCTAACCTACTCGCCTCGTGATCGTAGGCCGGGGCCCAACCCAGGATTGTCATACGCTTGTCACCGCTTTGTGAATGTTTCCCTACCCGGTGGGTGTCAGTCCGGGCCTCGGCCGGGCGCGGCCTTGACTCGCTGCATCGCGACACCTTTTCGCTCCGGATGACGGCCGGGATGGGCCAGACGATAAAGCGTGTGAAGAAAGGAGGAAGGTGAACAGCTGTCGGCTGTCAGCTCTGCGCCAGCGGAGACCGTCTGGATCTGCGCGCGAGCGAGCAGAGCAAGAGCCCGAGCAGAACGCTGGCAACGATGCCGGTAACCGCGTCAATGGCCAGGGCACCAGAGATTCCTTTGCGGGCATAGCCAAAGGCGTCGACATAGAGCATGTAGGAGATGGGCAAGCCAAAGGCCGAGCCAAGGAAGCAGAAGGTAGTGGAGGCGAGCGGATTGTTCCGGCCGATGGTATCGAAGGTAATAGCGGTGAAGGCGGTGATGGCCAGACATTGAAAGAGGTTTTCGGCGATCAAAACGATGGCGAACGAGGCCGGAACGCGAGGCAGCGAAATGAGCGAGAGCGTGCACACGGCGCCGGCAGCGCCCACGGCAAGATAAAAGGGGCGAAGCGGCATGAGGCGGCTGAGGGCAGGAAAGACGAGGCAGCCGACGATGCCGCCGAGCGCTACTCCGACGCCGCCGACCAGGCCGACGAAGCCGGGCGACGCATGAAAGTCTGCGCCGCGGCCGCCGAGGAAGTTCGTGAGCGAGAAGGTGGCGGCGGGCGAGACGAAAAGGACGACGGCGATGAGCACTTGGCGGCGCTTGACGAGCGATACCAGGTCGCCAAAGAACTGCGGAAAGGACTCGCTGGCCAAACGGCGGTCAGGGCCGGGCGCCTGCATAAACGGAAATGGAATGATCGGCACAGCGACAGATGCGGCTAGAACCAGTGCCGCCGCAAGCGGCGAAAAGTGGCGGACGATCTGATTGCATCCGATAGCCATTAGACCGAAGCCGCCGACGTTGCCAATGGTCATCCAGACGCTGACCAGATTCTCCTCCTCGGCGGAGGTAATGGACGAGAGCCAGCCGCCCAAGGCGCTTTGATAGAGATAGGCGGCGAAGAAGCCGGCTGTCAGGACGACTTGAAGCAGCGCGAGGTGAGCGAGCGAGAGAAATGCGACAACCAGCGTGAGCGAAGCGACGCCTGCCAGCGCGATCGCGTAGAACCGGCGGCTGAAGCGTACATCGAGGATGGGGCTGAACAAAAACGCCCAAAAGCCGGGCGAAAAGGCGACGGCGGTGAGGCCGGCGATGGCCGGCTCGGGGACCTGGCGGTTGCCCAGGAGTTGCGGGATGGCGAAGGCGATGGCGCCGCCGTAAAGGCCGTAGGACAGGTTGGTGAGTCCCATGAGCCAGACAGGAACTCGATGGCGGTTTGGCATCCAGCGTTGCTCCGCGGCGACAAAGTTGAATCCGGTTAACACGGCTGTCTGACGGCGGGTTTATGCTGCTCGGAAATGAGTGAGCAGCGATCGAATGTCGCTCGTTTCCAGCACATGCTTCGGCGCGCCGTAGCGAGCGACGAGGAGCATCGCGCGGCCGATTTCATCGGTGGTAAGCACTTGATTGGGAAAAGCGCGAAGTAGAAGCGGAAGAAACGGACGAGTGAGCACGTAGGGAATGCGATAAAGCGCCGTGCGCGAGCGAGCACCGAAGCGGGGCACGATGATTCCGGGACGAAACATGAAAGCAGCCTTGAAGGGCAGGCGCAGGAGGGCGTTCTCTGTGCGGCCTTTGACGCGCGCCCACATGGTGCGGCCGTGCTCGGAGCTGTCGGTTCCCTGCCCTGAAACGTAGACGAAGGTCATGCCCGGATTGAGACGCGCGAGCGTCTCCGCGGCGCGCAATGTGATGTCGTACGTGATGCGCGCGTACTGCTCTTCGCTGAGGCCCGCGGAAGAAATGCCGAGACAGAAGAAGCAGGCGTCGAATCCGGAAAGCTGGGCTTCGATGGGCGCGTAATTGGCGAGATCGGCGTGAATAATTTCGCGCAGCTTGGGATCAGACACGCCGGTTGTCGAGCGGCCGACGGAGACGACCGATGCCACGTCGGGATCGAGCAGACATTCTCGGAGAACTCCCTGACCGACCATGCCGGTGGCGCCGAAAAGGAGGACGTTCATGCGCGCCCACTCCCGTCGATGGGCGCTTCTGCTTTCATCCATCGCAGTTCGCGGTTTTGAATGGCGAAACTCAAAGCGCTAACCTTTGCGGCGATAGTGAATCTGGAATTCGTAGCCGGAGTTCGCCGGAAAGAGGCCGGCAACGTGGCGCAAGCGCTCTGCGAGGGCGGGCGCGGCGAGCAGAGGATAATCCCGCTCGCGAAGGTCGTGGTAGTCGAAGTCGACTGCGAGCGAGAGCATGTAGATGGCGAGCGCGTCGGAAAACGAAGCTTCAAAGAAGGCGTTGCGGGCTCGCTCGTCGATCACTTTAACCCCGGGGTGGGGCTCGAGGGCGCGGCGGCGCGCTTCCCATGCGTCCTGGCTGGTCTCGCCGCGGGCCTGAGCCTCAGCCTGCGACCAGACCAGAGTCGCGAAGCTTTCAGGAACGCTGGCCACCTCGACAAAGTTGTGGGCGACGTTGATAAAAAACTCGAAGGCCAGGCCGAAGCGATCCTCGACGAGGCGCGTGGAAAGGAAAACAGCCTCCGTGGTGCCGAAGCTGGCGTTGCGATGGCAGACGGCGCGGTCGCCGAGCTCGACGGTGTAGGCGGGGGCGACAAGATTCTCGCCCGTATCGGCAATGGCAAGGGGAACGAAATAGTAGGCGCGCTGGCGCAGCGCGGGAGCGAGCGGCGCGGGGACGGCTCCGACAAGCCGCTCAAGATCGCTCTCAGGGACGCGGGTTTCGCCCCAGACCGCGTAATGAATTCCATTGTTTGCGGCGAGCATGGCGACCTGGGTAGCGACTTTGTCCGCAGGCCACAGCTCGATTTGCGCAGTACCGGCCATGAGTTTGTATTCTAGACGAGAGAGGTCCCCCGATGATGGAGCAAATCGCGCCGGGTCGACGTGGAAAAACGGTGCTGGGGTTTCCGCTGGAGGGGTTCAGCTTGTTCCAGAGTCTTCTGCTTGCCTTAGCGTCGGCGTTCCT
>CAZVYV010000139.1:0-7919 GCA_964630985.1 uncultured Occallatibacter sp. | reverse complement strand
CGATGGCCGTGATCATGGAGGGCTTGCCCGAGCCGCCATACCAGCCCTTGTACTTAACACCGTTCCACTCGGCGGGATTGTGCGATGAGGTGATCATGATGCCGCCGGCTGCGCCCCGCTCGCGCACGCCGAAACTGAGAGCCGGCGTCGGCGTGATGGCGTTCGCAAGCATGACGGGAATGCCAGTGGCTGCGGCGACTTCAGCGCAGGCGTGAGCAAAGTCTTTCGATCCGAAGCGCGTGTCGTAGCCGATGCAGAGGCCCTTCGAGGGGTCCTCCTGGGTTGAACCAGCCTGCGCATGGAGGTAGGCGGCGATGGCTTCGGCGGCGAGGCGGACATTCGAGAATGTGAAGTCGTCGGCGATGAGGCCGCGCCAGCCGTCGGTGCCGAATTTGATGGCGGAATCGGGCATGATTGGTTTTGGGAGCTCCCGGGGAAGCAAATGAAAACAATAACAGGCGCAGGGCGGCGTGTACACGGGATCAGGCGCGAGAAGCGTTTGAGTCCCGATCCGTGGCCGGATGCGCAGCGTGTAAAATAGCAGAGACCCCAAAGCCGGTTCGCCATGGCGGACCGGCTGCATTATGTCGGGACGTGGCTCAGCCTGGTAGAGCACTCGCTTGGGGTGCGAGGGGTCGGCAGTTCGAATCTGCCCGTCCCGACCAATTCATATCAACAATCCCAAAGACTCTCGATTGAGAGATGCGCGTCGGGCTATTGCAGAACGCTTTGGTTCTGATCCGCATCCATTGATTCCGCAAACCGATAACCGATGTGGGAATCGGTCAGAAGGTATGTCGGGTTTGCCGGATCATCTTCAATCTTCATGCGAATCTGGCGGATGAAGGTGCGCAAGTACTCCAGCTCGTTTCCGTATTCCGGCCCCCAGACCGATCGCAGGAGCCGGGCATGGGGAATGGGACGCCCGGCGTTCACCATCAAATAGTGGAGAACCTCAAATTGCTTCGGCGTCAGGTGGATGGCCTTTCCGTTCTTCTCCACAAGGTGTCGATCGGGGTCAAGCAAAACATTTCCGATCGCAATCGTGCGCTTGCTATCATCGGTTCCCTTGCCGCGGCGCACCGCCGCTCGCAATCGCGCAGTCAACTCCCGTAACTGAAACGGCTTCGTAATATAGTCATCCGCTCCCGCATCCAGCGCTTCGACTTTGCGATCTTCGCCATCCTGCACGGTCAGCATCACAATGGGCAGGCGCGGAGACGTTCTGCGCATGATTCGACACACTTCAATACCGCCCATACCGGGCATGTTGATATCCAGCAGCACGGCATCGAACTGCGCGGCGCGTACCAGCGCGAGCGCTTCTTCTCCCCGCGCCGCTTCAACAATGACAAAACCAAAGTTAGCGAGAATCGTTCGAAGCGACAGCCGAATGGAACGCTCGTCATCCACGATCAGTAAATTACCCGATTCCCGGTTCATTGTCCCCCCCCTGTCTCCTGGGGAATCGACAGAAAGAATGTCGTTCCCTCATTGGCATTGCTAATCACCCACACATGGCCCTGGTGCGCTTCGACTGCCATCTTTACTGCCGATAACCCGATGCCTGTCCCAGGAGCACGATTTTTTGTCACTTCACTGCGGAAGAACCGCTGAAAAATCTGTTCCCTTTCAGAAAGCGGAATCGGCGGTCCAAAGTTATGCACTGAGATCAGGACTTCAGAGTGGCTCTCCCAGGCCGCAACTTTTACTTCCGATCCCGCGAATGAGTACTTGGCTGCATTGTCGAGATACTGGACCAGGGCCATCGATAGCAGATCCCGGTCGCCACGCACTTTCAAAGTGTGGTCAGTAATCGCAACCTCAATCGGGTGATCGGGCATCCTCTCGATCTGATCCTTCAAAACGCCTGATACAAGTTCCTGGACGACGATTTCATCCTTGGCGACGCTCATCTCGTCGGCTTCGAGCTTGGCGGTCTGCAAAAGCCGGGTGCTGAGCAAGCTAAGTTGGTTGAGCTCGTCATCGATTAAGGTCACCAGTTCCGATTGCGCCCGATTGAGGTTGCCGACTTCGTTCAATCCTTCACTTGCCGCCTGAATCGCTGTAAGCGGCGTCTTGACAGCGTGGGCCAGTGAATCGAGCACGGCGGCTCTCAGCCGTTCGCCCTTGTTTGCCGCTTCGATCTCGTTTTCCTTTTGAAAAGAAACGCAGCGTTCGAGAGTTACGGCCGTGAGTGACGCAAGTGCGTTGGTCACCAGGGTTCCAAGGTTTCCACGAATCGCGAGAGCTCCAATGGAATCGGCGCCCGCGCGCAACACCCGTCTGGAGGTTGCAGTCGTTTTGTCCTCATCGTCCACCTGCTGCAGGTAGCACTCCCTGGCCAGATCCGGTTCGTCCTTTGACCACGGGCCGGCCAGGTCAGTTTTCCCCGAGTTCCCGTCAAAGATCGCGACCGCCTCAGCCTCGAAAATTCGTTGGATCAAGTGAGTCAGCTGTGGGCCCGGCGGCTGATGCAGATTAATCAGCAGCGTGCTACGGCTCAATTCGTACAGCTGCTCCATCGCCTTGCGCTGCAATTCGACTTGACGCGAATTGAGCTGCTCCCGCGATGAAAGACGGCTCACAAGAAGAGCGCTGATCTCGAAGGATCCAAGCGCGACCCAGTCCTGCGGGTCGTTGACCGTGAAGTGAAGAAGCGGTGGATAGAAGAAGTAATCCAGGCAAGCGCATGCCAGCACAGAGACAATCGAGGCCTGCCAGAACCCGCAAACGATCGCTTCGCAGACTACGATCAGCAGGAAAAGGAAACCCACGGGCGCCGGATTGAAATGGAGCACATAACCGGCGAAGGTCAGAATAACGATTACCCAGCATCCCGCCAGAGTCTCCCCTATAAACTGCGTTCGTGACAGGGGATCCCGCTTCCCGAGGAAGCCTGAAATCTTCATGACGTTCACGATTCGGTACTCCGGGATGCATGTACAACGACGGTAAACGCAGGGTTATCAGGAAACCATAAATAAGTTACAAAGAAATAGCGGGGATGGGTTGTGGATGGCCTTTCGGATCCAGTTCCCAATCCCCGCTCTTGGGCTGCGTAACGCCTTTGCAGCGTATTGATTACTTGGCGCTCGCTGCAAGGCTCTCATAGTGCGCGGCCTTGTCGCCCATCTGCTGCGCCTGTGACGTGAAGTACTCGTAACGGTTTCGTGACGAGTCCGCCGGGCGGGGATACTTCTGGTAGCTTGCGGCCGTGATCTGGCTACGGCGATCCCACTCCTGCTTCTCTGACTGCGCCTTCTCTTCAAAGACCACCTGTTGCGCGTGAAAATAGCTCGCCAACATCGTGTACTGTTCAACCGTGTGCGCACTGCGGAGCATCTGTTCAACCTGGGCGTGGCTGATGCCCGCGTTCATAGAATTCTGCGCGCGTGCGAGACCCGCGGTAATCGTAATTGCCGCTATTGCTGCTAAGACCTGTATCTTGCGAGTCATGGTGATTTCCTCCTTCACGTAAAGCATGGGGCTAAAAACGTGAATGACGCATGAAGATTCAGTTGGGTTTGTATAAGGTTCCCTGTATTTTATGAGGTACTTATGACTTTCGTAAGAGAGTGCCCTGACCTGAGTCGCTCTCGCGCGGAGCACAGCGGAGGCGGATAATTGACATATGTAGTGCGCGCCCGTCTGTCGGATCCGATGGCCAAATAACCTAAGCCGCTGAAGGCCGCTAGGAGAGCCTAATGCGGGTATTCAGTTAACTCGCGCCTCGGCCACAAAGCCGAGAAACCGGCGCGCCAGCTCATGGATACGGTGATCCTGACGCCTCTGCACAGCGTCTCTCGGCAATAACTCCACGCCAACGCCAATGGAGCTGGCCCCGGCAACGATGAAATTCTTCGCGTTCTGCTGATTAACACCGCCCGCGGCGATGAGCTTCACGTGGGGCAGGGGAACTTTCAGCGAGCGGATGTACATATCCCCGCCCACTGGGGCAGAGGGGTATATCTTTACGAAATCCGCGCCGGCCTTCCACGCGGCGATTACTTCTGTTGGCGTGAGCGCGCCTGGAATGGCAACGATATCCCTCTTGAGTGCGGACTCGATAACCTCGGGCACCAAGCCCGTACTGGTAAGAAACGTGGCTCCTGCGTCAAGGCATCGCTCGGCGGTGTCTTTATCCAGCACTGTACCAGCGCCAACAATCATGTTTGGAAAGCTCTGCGCCAGCTTGCGAATGACTTCGATCGCGTCTGGAACGGTCATGGTGATTTCCGCTACGGGAATGCCAGCGTGGTACAAAGTTTCGGCAGCATAAAGCGCGTGATCCGCTGTTTTGACGCGGATGCCAGGAAATATGCCCGTCTCTTCAATCCGGGTTCTGACTGCTTTTCGCTCCATAGAGCCTATTTGACCTCCCCGGGAGTTTGAATGCCTATTCTTTTGCAAATGACCGATGTACACGGTTGGCGAGCGATATTTTTTTATGGGATCGTCTCTCGTCCAACGGCGAGATTCAGCTGACCCACAGCAGTGAGATAAGAACCGAGCAATTGCGCATAAGCCAACTGCACCTGCCGGTAATCACTTTGCGCATTTAGAAAATCCATGAGCGAGGCGCCGCCGTGTTGGTAAGCGTAGGTGACCGTATCGCGGACGCGCAGAGCCTGGTCGTTGTATTTCTCCTTGTAGGGCTTGAGCAGCGCAACATTGCTTCGCACCAGCTCATACGCAGTGTCCACATCGCTGAAGACCTGGGCTCGCGTGGCCTCACTGGCTTGCTGGGCGCGGTCGATGTCGATCAGAGTGCGTTTCTTCTCGCCCTGGTTACGATCGAAGACGCGCAGAGGGATGCTGACACTGACGCCGATTGTCTCGGGGCCGTTGGGGTTATTGGTCGACGAGTTGTTCGTGAACCAACCGGCAAAGGTGGGATCGGTGGAGCCGTTGGAGATCGCGAGCTTGTGATTGGTGTCGGACTGCTGGATGGTCTGCAGAGCGGCCTGAAGATCGGGCCGCGCGGCCAAGGCGGCGTCGCGGTAGGTCTCCAAAGGCTGCAGATTATCGCTGAAATCGTAGTCGCCGGTGACGTCGAACTGGTCTACCGGCCTGCGATCGTCCAACATCTGCAGAAGCTGAATCTTGGCAGTCCGGAGATTGACGATCGCCGTTTCGATCTCCGACTCGTACTGAACACGCTGCAATTCAATGCGGTCGAGATCGACCTGGCCGATGGCGCCGGCCTTGAAGCTGGCGCGGCTTATGTCAATAATCTTGTCATAGTAATCGAGGTCGGCCTTGGCCAGATCGAGAATGAACTTGGCCTGGAGCGTTCCCACAAACGCCGTGCGCAGTGCAAAAATCATGTTGCGGTCCAGGTCTTCATGTTGCGATTGCGTGATGCGCGTGCCCTCCTGCGCGCTCTCCAGGCGCAGCTCGCGTTTGTGGTCGCGCTCGTGCAAGTAACTGAAGTTCGGCTGTTCCGTAGTGCCCTTAAACGGGGTCCAGACCCCATTGTGCGGTGCGGCCTGAGTGCCGTCGGCCGCTAAGGCGAACTGCGGATTGGGCCGGAGAAAGGCGGTGATCTCTTCGGCCTTCATTTCGTCGACGTTGTCCGCGTCGGCCTTCATGGCCGGATTGTTCGACTCAAATTTTGCCTCAACCTGGTCCCAGGTCAGCGCTTGCTGCGCGCGTGCTCCCTGCGTTAGAAGCAATGCCAGGCCAAATGTGGATACTTTTAAGCAAGCGATCCAGCGCTTCGTGTACCTCGAATTCGCGTGATGAATGGGGCGCTTAGTGTTCAAAGGATTCCTCCCCTTCCGGTTCGGGCAGCGTGTCACCTTCTCTTGCGAACCAGACGTACAAGGTGGGCAGCAGAAAAATGCTCATCGCGAGAGCTGTCATGAGTCCCCCCACAATGACAATGGCAAAGGGACGCTGCGTGTCGGAACCAATGGCGTGGGACGTCGCCGCCGGAAGAAGTCCCAAAGTAGCCACCAGCATCGTCATCATGATCGGCCGCAGCCGCAAGACTGCGCCCTCGACAGCGGCATCTGCGACGGTATAGCCACGTGCCCTCAATTGGTTGATGTATTCAAGCATGATGACGCCCGTCTGAACAGAGACGCCGAACAGCGCAAGGAAGCCGACACCGGAGGATACGCTGAAGTATGTGCCGGTCACAAGGAGAGCGAGCAGGCCTCCAATGGGAGCCATGGCCACGTTGGCGAGAATCAGCAGCGCCCATTTGAAGGAACGAAACATGGCATAGAGAATGATGAAGATCAAAAAGACCGTCAGAGGCACGATGAAGGCCAACCGTTTTTCAGCTCGCGTTTCGCTATCGTATTCTCCCGACCACTCGAGGTGATAGCCGCGCGGTAACTGCACATTCTTGGCGATCTTGTCGATGGCTTCCTTGACCGTGGTGCCCAGATCGCGCCCGCGAACCTCAAAGCGTATGGCCACGTAGCGGGAGCCGTTTTCCCGGTAAATGTCGTAGGCGTCATCACGAATCTGGGCTTTGGTCAACTGAGCCAGCGAGACGCGCTCACCCGTGGGAGAGAGCAATCGAATATTCTGGATAGCCTCCTTGGTATCACGATACGGTTTCTGATAGCGCACGACCACGTTGTAGACTGCCTCTCCCTGCAACACCTGGCTGACAGAATTACCGCCGACAGCGGTCTGAATTGCATCTTGAATGTCGGCCACGTTGATGCCAAAGCGCGCAGCCGCCTCACGGTCAACGGTCAGATCGATATTCGGCTGTCCGGAATCGCGCTGAATTCCCAAATCCTTGACCCCGTCAATATTGGCCATCACATCTTTGATTTGTTCGCCCTTTTGCTCGAGAACGTCCAAGTCCGGCCCGTATAACTTGGCGCATAGTCCGCCTTTCGTGCCGGTCATCGTTTCATCCACGTTGTCCTCAATCGGCTGGGAGAAATTCCAGAAAGCCCCCGGGTGTTTCTCCAGTTCGCGGTCCATCGCGGCGATCAGCTCCTCTTTGTTCTGATGAAAGACGGGCCGCCATTGGTCCTTGGGCTTCAAGTCGACGAAATATTCCGTGTTGCCGAATCCTCCCGTGTCGGTTCCATCGTCGGGCGCTCCGGCTTGCGAGACGACCTTGGTGACCTCGGGGAACGAGGCGAAGATATAACGGGATTGCTGGGTGAAGCGCGTGCCTTCCGTCTCGCCTACGCTGTTGGCCATCGCGCCACGCGCCCAGATGGCGCCCTCGTCCAAGTGGGGCAGAAACTCCGAGCCAATGATGCCGCTGAACGTCAGGAAAAGAGCGACGGCCATCGAAGCCAGGCCAACGCCAACGGTGATCCAGCGATTCTCGATCGCCAACTTCACCGCACCCCGGTACCGATCCTTCAGAAACTCCATCACC
This sequence comes from uncultured Occallatibacter sp., assembly GCA_964630985.1. Classification (GTDB taxonomy): domain Bacteria; phylum Acidobacteriota; class Terriglobia; order Terriglobales; family Acidobacteriaceae; genus Telmatobacter. The sequence goes on along the minus strand of CAZVYV010000139.1, from coordinate 556 downwards.
GGGTTGCGCCATTCCTTGACACCATGCGGGAATAGCAGGGCAGCAAGCACAGGCACAATGAAAATGGAGAATACTATGGCGCCGAGTAGTGCGAAGGCAACGGTCCAGGCCATGGGCCGGAACAAACGGCCTTCGACTCGTTGCAGCGTGAAGATCGGCATGTAAGCGGTGATGATGATGGCGATGGCAAAGAAAACCGGCCGCTGCACTTCGTGACACGCCTCACGAATTACGGAAGATACAGACTTGGGAAGTGTTTGGCGGCCACTGGGCTGACCGTTGGTTTGCTGTCCCTGCGTCACGCTTGAGCCAAAGTCGCGGCTCAAGTGGCGAACGATGTTCTCCACCATCACAACCGCGCCATCAACAACCATACCGAAATCGAGTGCGCCAAGTGAAATCAGGTTGGCGGGGATATGGCTCAAATTCAGAAAGATCGAGGCGAACAACAGGGAAAACGGTATGGTCACCGCAACGATCAAGGCGGCGCGAACATTGCCCAGGAAAAGAAGCAGGATGATGGTAACCAGGATCATCCCCTCGCCGAGGTTGTGCA
>CAZVYV010000138.1:0-7969 GCA_964630985.1 uncultured Occallatibacter sp. | reverse complement strand
ATAGGCAAAGAACCACGCCGATGTCACCAGATTCGACCACGCGTGACTGAGATTGAAGATGTCTTCGAGTTTCGGCGACAAGTTGCTGTTCAAATTCGTCAAGAATCCGAAAATCAGGAACAGACCGGTGACGATGATGAACGGTCCGGTATAGCTGGGTGCGGTTTTCGCAGCCGCGGGATTCGAGCTTGTAGCCATCGAGAGTCTTCCTTCGCCGGATGCAACAAAACGGCTGGATTGGTATCGAAAACACTCTACGCAGCACGGCTACGCCCGTCCAGTGGAAAATGAAAAGGTTTTCAGGCATTGCATGCAGCAGCCCTTTGGACCGGCATTTTCGGGTCGATGAGAACCGCCCATTTACACTGGGTATGCATGATTCCCACCCTCACCTGGACCCCAGAGGGGGTCCGCTTCATCGATCAGACCAAGCTCCCGCTTGAAGAGAGCTACGTGCTCGCCACAACGTACGAAGAAGTGGCCGACGCGATCGTCACCATGGTTGTGCGCGGCGCGCCGGCCATCGGCGTTTCAGCGGCTTATGGCATTGCTCTTGGCACGATCCAATCCAAAGCTGTAAGCGCGGAGCGCTTCGCACCGGAGTTCGAGAAGATCTGCGCGCGTCTCGCCGGCACGCGGCCCACTGCGGTAAATCTCTTCTGGGCTATCGATCGCATGAAGGCGCTGTTTGCTAAACTCTTGGCTTCCGGCACGCCCCTCGTCCAAATCCAGGAGAAGATCCTGGCTGAAGCCAACGCCATGTATGAAGAAGACATCGCCGCCTGCAAGACGATGGGTGCATTTGGCGCGGAGCTGCTGCCGGACGAAGGCGGCGTTTTGACGCACTGCAACGCCGGCGCTCTCGCTACTTGTGGATATGGAACCGCGCTCGGCGTGATCCGCGCGGCAGTGGAGCATGGCAAGCGCATTCATGTTTATGCCGATGAGACGCGTCCGTTCCTGCAGGGTGCTCGGCTTACGGCGTGGGAGTTGATGGCCGACGGCATTTCGACGACCGTCATCTGCGACAACATGGCAGCCAGCCTCATGCGACAAGGAAAAATTCAAGCCGTGGTTGTGGGCGCGGACCGCATCGCCGCCAACGGCGACACCGCAAACAAAATCGGCACCTACAACGTCGCCATCCTGGCGCGCGAGCACGGCATTCCGTTTTATGTTGCCGCGCCTTGGTCCACCATTGATCTCGCCACCGCGACCGGCGATGCGATTCCCATCGAAGAACGCCCTGCCAGGGAAGTCACGCACCATGCCGGCAAGCAGCTCACGCCGAACGGCGTCGGCATCTGCAATCCCGCCTTCGATGTCACTCCGGCCAAATACATCTCCGCCATCATTACTGAGCGCGGAGCGCTGCGCGCACCGTACTCTGAATCGCTCAAAGAGATGGAGTTGGTCAGTTAGATCGCAACTTCGCGCGCGCCTCTACGCCAGCGTCCGCACGTCGCTCGATGTGCCGCCCGCCGCCGGAATGTAGCACCCCTGGGTATAGTCCATCACCATTCGATCCGCATTGAAGCGCCATCCCAGCGTCCGGATCGTCCGCTTCATGCGCTGGATCCAGCCCCGCGGCAACCCGTCACGATCGCGGCTGTAGTAGAGCGGGATCACTTCGTCCAGAAGCACGCGGTAAAGCGCTTCGCCATCGCGGCTGTCGTGTACATCCATATTGGAGTGGGTTCGCCCGTTTCCAATCGCGAAGCCATTCAGCCCGTCGTAAGCTTCAGCCCACCAGCCGTCGAGAACCGACAAATTCAGGCCGCCGTTCAGCACCACCTTCATCCCGCTCGTGCCTGAGGCCTCCAGCGGCCGTCGCGGATTGTTCAGCCACACGTCGACTCCCTGCACGAGATGCCGGCCCACGTTGATGTCGTAGTCCTCAATAAAAACGAACTTGTCGCCAAAGTCCGCGTGGCGCATCATCTGCGCAATCTGTTGCAGCACTTTCTTGCCCGGCTCGTCGTGCGGGTGCGCCTTGCCGGCAAAGACAAACTGCACGGGGCGTTTGGCGTCATTCACCATCGCGGCCAGCCGCTCCAGATCCCTCAGCAGCAGATTGGCGCGCTTGTAAGTTGCAAAGCGGCGAGCGAAGCCGATCGTCAACGCGTCGGGCGAGAGAACTTTGTCCAGCCGCTTCAAGGCTTCGGCTGCCTCGCTGCGCCGCTCTGCCTGTTCGTGCGCGCGGCGTCGCAAAAAGTTGATGAGTTGCCCCTTCAGGCTCAGGTGCGTCTCCCACAACTCGCCGTCGTCCACGGTCTCAATAGACGACCAGGTATGCGCGGCTCCGCTCTGCCGCTGCCAGCCCACTCCAAGATGGCGTTCGTACAGCCGACGCATCTGCGGCGCCAGCCACGAGGGCACGTGCACGCCGTTGGTCACATGGCCAATCGGTACCGCATCTTCCGGTCCATCGGGATACAGGCCACGCCACATGGCACGCGAAACTTCGCCGTGCAAAGAGCTCACCGCATTCACGCGGCGTGCCAGTTTCAGCCCCAGTACCGTCATGCAAAATGTTTCCTGATAATCGGTGGGATGTTCGCGGCCAAATCCCATCAGATTTTCGTGCGAGATACCCAGTTCCTCGCGCAGCGGCCCCAGGTGCTCTTCAATCAGGTCGGGACTGAAGCGGTCGTGCCCCGCCGGTACCGGAGTATGCGTGGTAAAGATCACTTCACGCGGAATCTGGCGGGCAGCAGAATAGAAGTCCAGGCCTTCTTCTTCCATGCGGCTGCGAATCGCCTCAAACACCGCGAATCCGCTGTGACCTTCGTTCAAATGCAGAACGCCCGGCGTAATGCCCATGGCTTTCAGTGCGCGAAAACCGCCGACACCCAGTAGCAGTTCCTGCCGGATGCGCGTGCGCGCGTCGCCGCCATAGAGGCGCGAAGTGGTTTCCAGATCCTCAGGCGCGTTGCCGGCCACGTTCGAGTCCAGCAGCAGAAGATCGCAGCGGCCCACCTTTACACGCCACACCTTGGCGCGAATCGAACTGCCGCGCGTGGCGATCTCCACTACCACCGGCTCGCCGTTCACGCCGATGGCCTGCTGCATCGGCAGTTGATTCACATCGGTCTCGAGATACTCCTCACGCTGCCACCCGTCCTTATCGAGCCGTTGCAGAAAGTAGCCTTGCCCATAGAAAAGCCCCACTCCGATCAGCGGGATGTCCAGGTCGGAAGCGCTCTTGATGTGGTCGCCGGCCAGGATTCCCAGGCCGCCTGAATAAATAGGCAGCGACTCGTGCAAGCCGAACTCGGCGGAGAAATATGCCACGGGCCGCGGTCGTAGCACGCCTGCGTGGCTCGCGCCCCATGTGCGGTCGTCATGCAGGTACTCTTGCTGGCGTCGGAAAGTGTAATTGATGCGGCTGTGCAACACGAGCTCCGTCGCCCGCCGCTCGATCTCCGCCAACGGGATTTCGTTCAACAACGCGATGGGATTCTGATTAAGCTGGCGAAACCGAGTGGGATTCAGATCGCGAAACAAGCTGACGCATTCGTTGTCCCAGCTCCACCACACATTGCGCGCCAGTTCCCAAAGCTTCTCCTGCGCCGGGGCGATGAAGCGGGCAAGAGTCCGCGCCTCGCTCACCACGGGCGCAACCTGCGCAGCGGCCTCCGTCAGCATGTGAATCTCATTGTCGCGAAAGACCCGCGGATCCTTGGTTTGCACCACGAGTACTCCCTGCAGCACGCCGCGATCGATCAAAGGCACGCCGAGAAAGGAGTGATACTCCTCTTCGCCCGATTCCTTGAAATACTTGTAACGCGGATGCTCGCGCGCGTCAGGCACCGCAATGGGAACCAGTTGCTCAGCAACCAGGCCGGAGAGGCCTTCATTCAAAGGCATGCGCAACGTGCCAATCGATCGCGGGTGAAGGCCCAGCGTAGCGGCCAGCACCAGGTTCGATCGGTCCGGCTCCAGCAGGTAGGCCGAGCAGACGTCCGTCCGGAATCGCGTGGCAATCAGGGCCACCACGTTCATCAGCGTGTCGGCCGGCTTGCCCTCCTGTTCCGCCAGGTTCGTGATCTCCTCCAGCGTCAAAACCAGGTTGGCGTCTGTGGATTCGCTGAGTGGGGTCATCGAATGGATACACCTCAAGCGTGAGATAGAAAACTCGTATCCCGCGCGTGGCCCCAACTTGAAAAGCGAAAACCGTGGGACAAAGACACGCGGTGGAAGACCGAGGCAACAAACTATTTGGACTTAGGGAAAACCCCGTGAATCGGTACTGCGGGATTGATTCGACAATACCACATGCGCCGGACGGATTCGCCGCTGCTCAGATGGCCCGCCCGCGGCAAACTGGCAGTGGACCGGCACACGAATCCCGGCCACCGTGCGGCACACCACTCGGCGCGCCGGGTCAGGCGGCTCCAGCCTCAGCGGTGGAACTGGAGATAAAATCCCGTAACCGCGACACCCGCGCCCACGGGCATCAAGATCAGCCCCGCGTCCCTGGCCTCCTGGCAGCCTCCAGAATGCTCGTTCGCGCAGATATCGATTCCGCCCAGCGCATAGGCGGCTATACCCACGGCCAGAGTTGCCGTTCCGACAATTGCCAGCGCTACCCCCAGCCCATGGTGCGGGGGCTTGGTCTTCGCAGCCGGGGGCTTGGCGGGAGCATCTGTCGGAGGCAGGTTCTGCGAAGAAGAGCTTTGGGCGCCGTCCAGCGCGAGCGAGAGGAACGGACTTGCCGCCGGGCTCACCAGTCCAGCCTCTTCCACGCGCGGAACTGGAGCGGAGATGTCCGTTTCCGCCGGAGCTGCGGACGCCGAGCTCACCAGCGGAGCGGCATTCGCCGTATCTTGCGCCGGGCCGTCGATGTCGCGCGCGATTCGCGACTGCGCCGCGGTTTGGCCTGCGGCAAAGAGGGCGGCGCAAGCGAGCAAGGTCGCCAGGATCGATATGCAGTGGCGCGTGTCTCCGTTGCTTGGGCGGATTCTGCAAAAGGGGAGATGCAGTTTCATCGGGTGACCTCAGGGGTGGTTTTGTTGGGGACTTTTAGGGGCCTGCCACCATATTATCCTTGCGGCGAACGCATAGCGCCGGAATTCCGTTACTCAGGACCCTACCTTGGCATCCGCTGTCTCCGAGCGGAGTCTCCTCACGCGGGCGATGAATTCTCGCGCTCGGGGAGAAGGAATCGAGCGATCCTTGGTCCGCAGTTCCAGAAAACCAGAGCCATCAGCATCAAGAAGGCGATCCTGCCGAAAAATAGAGCGATCTCGACGCGTTCAAGCGACACATAATAGGCCGCTAATTCAAATGCGCCCGTATCCTTTAACGATGCGGCATCGCGGGCCATTTGAACGTAGTGGTGCAGAGTCATGAAGTGCGATGGTATATAGGAAGCGTCAATAAACGCAGTGATCGCCTGAATACACGCCAGCGCCCTGCTCACTAGGAGAACCACATCTTTTCGGGTCATGATTTTTCCCTCGGATTCATGCCGAGAGTATCTTAATGCGCCTGCCCTTTTTACCCTAGTGGTGGTCGTAGCTGATCACGCGCGTCAGCTTCCAGCTTCCCGACTCTTTGCTCCAGACCATCGTGAACTCCGCCGTCGCATCCAGGTGCTCCGAGCCATCTGGCTGCTTTGAGTAGAAGCGATGCGCACCGGCCTCGATGGCGCCATATCCCGGGGCGGCGTTCACAATCAGCGATCCCTCCACCAATTCCCGGCGCAACTGAATTCCCTCAGCGCACCGATCCCGCAGCGCCTTCAGATTCTGTTCATAGCCCTGTTTGCCCGTGTGGTCGTGATAAAACTCCAGATCCTTGCTGAGGGATCTGGCGTAGCCGGCCTCGTCGCAAGCGTCAAAGGCCGCAAATTCCTGCCGATCCGCATCCTCGATCTCCGCGACCAGTTGCGCATGCGGCATCAGGCCCGGCGCAGGTCGCACATCCACCGCAGCCTGCATCGGACCATTCGGACTGTGCATCGTTGCCGTGCCCTGAAGATGGCCGCCGTCCATATGAAGCTCGAAATCCACTCCCCCGGCCGCATCCACGTGAAACAGAACCTGGCCGCTCTCCACCTTGCCTGCCGTCATCGGCGATTGCCGATCGACAGTCGCGCCGGCGCTTCCTGTCAGGTTCGAGCCGTTTTCCTCGAAGATCAGGACTGCCGTATCGTGGCTTACCTTCCCGTTCGGGTTCGTCATATTGAATTCGCCGAACCACGTTCCAGAGATGCTCGGCTGGCTCTGATTACTGGATGTTTGTCCGATAAGGTTTGTGACAGAAAACGCAATAGCGCACAAGACCATTGTCCGCGTCAGAAGGCTTATTCTCATGCCGATCAGTACGCGCGCGTGCCCGCGCGAGTTCCATCAGGATCTCGAGGCGTCACGTCATCTGGCCTCCAATTCGTCTTTAAGGAAACAGGATAGGACCGCATCCGCCGTGCTACATTTGGATTCCACGGGGGTCGCGATGGCACTGGACACTCAGCTTGCCTCGGACGGCGAAACAATCGAATTGCAGCAGCAGGTGTTCCGGCTGCAGGCTCTGCTTGAAGCCTCGCGCCAGGTCCACTCCACCATCCGCGAAGAGGAAGTGTTGGAGTCTGTCCTGCGCATCGTGGTGCGCGAACTTGAGATGGCCGGCGCGTCCTTTCCCGCGGCTGGCCTTTCTTATGGCAGGCTTCCGGCGGAGGCCGCGGCTAACGCCGCCAATTCCGACCAACTGCTCATTTATCCGCTGTCTGACCGCGACGGCCGTAAGATGATCGATCTCGTCGTGGCTTCTCCCGATGGCCGCGGCCTCACGCTTTCTGAAGCTGACTTCCTCGAAGGCCTCGTCCTTCAGGCCGCCGTTGCGCTTGAAAACGCGCGCAACCACAAGCGCAACGTTGAGTTTGCGCGTTTGCAGCAGGACCTGGACGCAGCCCGGCAGATTCAGCGCTCTTTGCTTCCGCAGCAGGTGCCCCAGATCCCAGGCTATTCCATCGCCTTTCGCTCCGACACCTGCTACGAAGTGGGCGGCGACTATCTCGATATCGTGGAGCAGCCTGACGGCAGCTTGCTGATTGCCGTGGCTGACGTGGCCGGCAAGGGGCTGGCTTCGGCCATCATGTCCACCAGTTTTCGCGCGGCATTTCGCGGCATGGCCATCACCGGGCCCCCGCTCGATGAACTGGCTACGCGCATGAACCAGCACCACTGGGCAGAAGGCGAGGAGGCGCGCCGGCGTTATGTCACGGCGATATTTCTCCGGCTGCATCCCGCCACAGGCGAGATCGAGGTGGTGAATGCCGGCCATAATCCAGGATTCCTGGTCGCGCCGGGCCAGGCGCCGATCCAGTTCGATGCGGCAGGGGCTCCCCTGGGCCTTTTGCCCGGAATGCGCTATGAGAGCGAGCGCCACCACTTCTCGTCCGGTGCCCGCCTGCTCTTCTATACCGACGGCTTGACTGAGGTTTTCAGAGGAGATGAGGAATTTGGTCCGGAAAGGCTTTTGAATGAATTTTCTACGTGTTCCTGCCCCAAGGCCGATGGTATCCTCGATGCATTATGGGGAGCTATCCAGGCGTTTGCCGAGGGCGGGCCGCAGGCTGACGACATGACCGCCCTGGCGCTGTGTCGCGGAGAAATGCCGTAATGGACAAGCCGAAATCCACCACCGTCGAGGTCCGTCTGCCCACCAAAATGGGCTACGAAAAGGTGGCCATGAGCACAGCGTCAGCAGTGGCGAAGCTGATGGGTTTCCCCGAGGATCGCGTCGAAGACCTCAAAACGGCTGTGGCCGAAGCCTGCATCAACGCCATCGAGCACGGCAACCGGCTCAATGAAAAGCTCTCGGTCGGCGTGGTTCTTCGCGCCGATACCGACACGCTCGAAGTCAAGGTGATCGATGATGGCAAGGGGATCACGGCGCAGCCTGTCAAACCCGACATCGATCGCAAGATGCACGGCGAAGAAGATGCGCGCGGCATGGGCATGTT
>CAZVYV010000137.1:3243-8047 GCA_964630985.1 uncultured Occallatibacter sp. | reverse complement strand
TTGAAGTTCATGGTTCACACTCCTCCGTGCCGCAACCCTTTGCGCGGCGTGCGGGATTTCGATTGAACGGTAATCTTGCGTCTCTGTTTCTCGTGCGCATGGCCGACTCGATTCCGATCAAATCGCCCATCGGCCATGCACATTCCCACGAAGCGCTCTGAAGGTCTCGATGTTGCCGTGGTTCCGGTCTGGCATCGAGCGGAGAGCAGCTCCGCGCAGACGAAGACGGCCTCGCGCCCCGGCACCCATCCGCACGCGCGGTTCTCCGGCAGCGCCCCGATTAAATTTCAGGGGCACGAACGCTCGGAGAACCGCGCCAGGAGGGCGAACACATTCGCCCGGCTCGGTGTTTCCGTACCTTGTCTGGTTATGAATTAAGGATACGAAATTAGTGGTTAATTACCGGCAAACTTGGCGAAGCCGCGAGTGGCTGAAAAATAAGCCAGTTACAACAAATCTTCGCGATTGGCCTCTTGACAAGGTTCCGAGTGGGGCAGAATCCGGCGATGTTTGGCGATCGGATTTTGTGCGCCGGCGAGTGGTCGCAGAGACTCTGAACCTTTGGGACCGCTGTCCCTACGGGACTCCGAGAAACGATTTCTACGTTCCCCCACGCTAAAGCGCGGGGCTAACATCCTATGCACCTACGGCGCGGGGGCCTGGTTCTTACGTTCTCCACCCTGGAGCGCGTCTTATCCCCTGGGGCTGTTTTGAGGGCGGTTGCGATGCATAAAATCGACGAAATTTGTCGACGGTTTTGAGATGTTTCTATTGATTCAAAATAAGTTAGCACGCATTTGCACGACTTTCGAGGCAGGAAAAATTATTTGATCGCTTTGCCTTTCCCGAGGCAGCAAATCTCAGATCCAGCAATTCGCTCACTTAGGACAAAGTATAGAGATTTTGGGGAAATAGTCGGCAAACTTGAAAAGAAAAAGTGAGGTGGTGAAAGAGTGAATAAGTGAAGCAAAGCCAATGCGTTGGCGGGCGGGATCGATCGAGAGGGCCTGAGGCGGGGGCTTGACACGGAGCGGGCGGCGGTCCAGGCGCGAGGTGCGACGGGCGCGCGTGGGCCGGTGCGCAGGCCCGTGCGCGGGCACCTCGAACGTTTATTCCGACGGTCGCTGCTTTTTCACGTATTTGCGGCCGCGCACTTCGTAGTCGCCGCTGACCACGCGCGCGATGGCCTCGGTGTAGGCCAGGTGTTCCTCTTTCAAGATCCGCTCGGAGAGGGAATGTTCATCGTCGGTTTCGAGGACCGGGATCGCACGCTGAACAACGATGGCGCCGTGGTCGAGCTCTTCATCAACAAAGTGCACGGTGCAGCCCGAAACCTTGACGCCGTAGGCGAACGCCTGCTCCTGCGCCTCGAGCCCAGGGAACGCGGGCAGAAGCGAGGGATGAATATTGAGAATGCAATGGGGAAAGGCGGCGACAAATTGCCTGGAAAGGAGCCGCATGTAGCCGGCCAGGCAAACCAGATCGACGCCGTGCGCGCGCAGGCAAGCGATCACGTCGGCATCGTGCTCTTCGCGCTTGCGTCCTTTGGAGACGAGGACTTTGGTTTGGAGGCCGAGCTCCCTGGCGTGGGCCAGGCCGCGCGCGTCGGAGACGTTCGAGATGACGACGGCGATTTCGGCGCCCTCGAGGCGTCTCGCGCGAATGGATTCGGCGATGGCGAGGAAGTTGGAGCCGCGACCAGAAAGGAGGATGCCGAGCCGGACTGGCCCATTGCCGGCTGTGTCGCTGAGTTTTTTCTGTTGAGAAGCAACTGCAGATCCTTCGACTCCGCTTGGCGCCAATGCGCGCCAAGCTCCGCTCAGGATGACATTCCTTGGGTTTGTCATGGTTCTCGATCGGCAAATGCGCCGTGGCTCCCAGCGCCGCCCGCGGCGAAGTTAATAACAGGCACTACGTGTACTGTACCCGGCGCTCGCCCTTTACGACGCGGCCGATCACGTAGAACTTTTCTTCGGAGCGGTCGAGGAGGTTCTTGGCGCGCGTGAACTTTGCCGCCGGGATGACCGCGATGAGGCCGATGCCCATGTTGAATGTGCGCATCATCTCTTCTTGCGGAATATTTCCCAACTCGCGCAGATGCTCGAAGATGGGCAGCACAGGCCAAGATCCGATTTCCACCTGCGCCGTGACGCCCTTGGGCAGGATGCGGGGAAGATTTTCAGTGATGCCGCCGCCGGTGATGTGCGCCATGCCGGTGGTCATCCCCCCAGTGACGAGCTTCTGGATGACGTGAAGATAGCTGCGATGCGTACGCAGGAGCGACGCGCCGGCCTTTTCTTTGATGGCAGTGACGTATTGCGTGGCCTTGTAGCCGGCCACTTCAAACAGTAGCTTGCGGGCGAGCGAGTAGCCGTTGGTGTGGAGACCGGTCGACGGCAGACCGATCAGGACGTCGCCGGCTTTGATGCCCGCACCGGTGATCATTTTGTCGCGGTCCACTGCGCCAACGATGAAGCCGGCGAGGTCGTATTCGCCGTCGGCGTAGAAGCCAGGCATCTGCGCGGTCTCGCCGCCGATCAGCACGCAGCCGTTCGCTTTGCAGGCGTCGGCAAGGCCGCTCACGACGCTCTCGACCACATCCTCGTCGAGTTTGCCGGTGGCAAGGTAGTCCAGAAAGAAGAGGGGCGTGGCGCCTTGCACGGCAATGTCGTTGACGCAATGGTTTACCAGGTCGACGCCGACGGTCTGGTGCAGACCGAGTTGAAAGGCCACCTTGAGCTTGGTACCAACACCGTCTGCTGAGCTGACCAGGATGGGATTCTTCCACCGCTGCAAATCGAGCCGATACAGGGCTCCGAAACTGCCGATTCCGCCTAAGACGTTGCGATTAAAGGTCTTTTGCGCCAGATACTTGATGCGCTCTTTGGCGTGGTCGCCGCTGCGCAGATCGACCCCAGCGTCAGCATAGGTCACGGTTTTCGGTGCGGTCACTTGTGCCACGGTCCTGGCTTTCTTATCAGGTGATTGCTTCGGCGCGGATGAGCCGGAAAAGGAATTCTAGCAGCAATCAACGTGGCCATTTCCCACAAATCGTGCGGGTAGGCGATGTGTGCGGGCGAGGTCGCCCGCACTACAGCCGGCGAGGACGCCGGCGGTACAAAAGTGGTGCTTTTGAAGAAAGATGGAAAGCTGGCTTGACATCGAAATCGATCCGGGATACTCTGGTTTGGAAAGTCAGCTTTACATAGGGCGGACGGCCAGAAAACGTGGCACAGACCATCACAAATCGCGTCAAGGAGCTGCGGATCGCCCTCGGTTGGACCCAGGAGGAACTTGCGCAGGCCGCAGGTGTTTCGCGGCAGAGCATTAACTCGATTGAGCGCGACAGGTATGTGCCTTCGCTCGAGCTGGCGCTTAGGTTCGCACGGATCTTCGCGTGTTCCACCGATCAAATCTTCCAGTTGGAGAGCAAATCATGACCCATCCGATTCTGAACCGCATTCTCATGCTCGATCAGATCGCCGACGAGCGGGACCGTGAGCATCAACGCCGCTCGACGAGCGCCGCGGCGATTGTCGGTATCCTCATTGCCTTCGTGATGCTCGAATATCACCTGCTCGTGGAGCACCGCGTGCCATGGGACCTGATTGCCGTGATCTATGCGATGGGCCTGACCAAGGTTGCGCTTATGCGCTGGTATCACTTCAAAAACTAGATTTTTCGGAGGCGGCCGCGAATCCGGCGCCTCAAAAGGAATTCCGATGTTCGATATTGACACTTTCAATTTGAAGAAATCGTTGCCGTTTCTGATCGCGCTGCTTCTCGTGGCCCAGGTCGATCTGGCCTGCGCATTCGGGTGGCCACAGTCGCTTTTGTCGCTGCTGCATCTGACCGCCGCAACGAACGATCTCTGCAGCGGCGTTTGCGCGGGGCTGGGTACGTCCATAGACGTTCTGGTGGTCTACCAGCTTGTCCGCATGTGGGCCAAAAGCGCATTGCAGGCCGGCAGCGACTCGCAGCGCGGCTGAAGCCGCATTTCGTGGTTCATTGATTCGACACTTCATTACAAAAGGAGATTCTCAAATGCATCCGATGTTTAGCCGCCTCGACCAGAGACACCGCCGTCTTTTTCAAATCGCCAATGTAGCGCTGGTTCTCGGGCTGCTGCCCTGGGTCTTTCGCGAGTCCATCACGGTCAATCACGATTGGCTTGATGCGTGGTGCGGGTTTTTCCTCGGGCTTTCCGTCACCATCAACCTCGTTTGCCTGCGGGCTGCGCGCCGCTGTTCACGCACGCAGGCTTGAATGAACCCCTCGCGCGGGCGTGCTTTTCGCGCGCGTTCGAATCGCCACTTTCCTTTGATTTTGGAGTGAAGAAAATGATTCTACGCAAACTTGAGAACTCTCCCGAAAAGATGGTCCCCGTAGCCATGACATTCATTGTCGTTGGCTTGTCAATGAGTATGATCGGCATCGCATGGTCCCGGTTGGCGCTTCCGGCCCCGCACATCGGGACTGACTGGAACGACTTCCTTCGCGGCGCAATCTTCGGCATCGCCATCGTGCTTGAAATTGCCGGCGTTGCGATTGCCGCCAAGGCTGCCGCAGCAAAGAAGCGCAGAGCGCTGTAGATCTGGTCGCTGGTTCCATCAGCTTCGCGATCACCTGCTCGAGTTCGGACCCGAATCTGCGCGTTTCCCGCGAAAGCTCTGCCGCGTGCGGCCCTCTATACTGAAGCCACCATGTGCGCCGAGATTCGCAGCGCCGAGATTGGCGCTGCACAACACGCCCGTTCAAAGGCGCTGCAAGAGCGCGCTGAGCGATTTTTTCCTGGCGGCGTGAA
>CAZVYV010000137.1:0-3143 GCA_964630985.1 uncultured Occallatibacter sp. | reverse complement strand
CTGGTGAAAGCCGGCTCTGGCGTTGCGACCTTTGGCATTCCCGGATCGGCAGGCGTTCCGGAGGAAATCGCTCGCCTGACGGTGGCTCTGCCGTACAACAATCTCGACGCCGTTGAAGCGGCCTTCGCCGCTCACCCTGACTCCATCGCCGCCGTGATCGTCGAGCCGATCGTGGGCAACGCGGGTTGCATTGTGCCTGAGCCCGGCTATCTGGCTGGCCTGCGTGAGCTGACGGCGAGACACGGCGCGCTGCTGATTGTGGACGAAGTGATGACCGGCTTTCGCGTCGCGCTCGGCGGCGCCTGCCAACTTTACTCGCTCGATCCCGATCTTGTGACTCTGGGAAAAATTGTTGGAGGAGGGTTGCCCGTCGGCGTCTTCGGCGGGAAGCGGCGTTTTATGGATCAGCTTGCGCCGCTGGGACCGGTCTACCAGGCGGGAACTCTCAGCGGGAATCCACTCGCGATGGCTGCCGGGATCGCAACCGTCAGCTATTTGCAGGAACACGCGGCTGAGGTTTACCCGCGCATTGAAGCCGCGACGAAAGCCGTTGCCGAGGGCGTTGCAAAGGAAGCTGCGCACGCCGGCATCCCGCTCACAACGAATCGCGTTGGCTCGATGTGGACCTGGTTTTTCAACGATGGTCCTATCAGGAATTACGAGCAGGCCGCGAAATCAGACACTGCTGCTTTCGGGCGCTTCCACCGCGCGATGCTCGAGCGCGGCATCTGGCTCCCGCCATCGCAGTTTGAAGCTGCATTCGTGTCAATGGCGCACGGCGATGGAGAAGTGAAAGCTACGATCGCTGCTGCGCGCGAGGCGTTCGCATCGCTCGGCGCGAGCTAAATTAGGCGCTCAGGTCCACGCATCCAGCGTTACAAACTGAACTTTGCCTTTGTACAGCTCGAGCATCTTCTCCGCGGCGCTTACAGACGCAACGCGATTTGCCGCCGGGTCGGAGTGACCTCCATCGTGCAGCACGATGTTTGCGGCGCGGCCCATCTGCCAGAGCCGCTCGATCTTGTCGTTCAACCGCTGTGCGATCCGCTGCGGCGAGGGATCGCTCCAGTCCGAGGTCATGGCGTTCCACAGTACGACATGGAGGCCCATCTCGCGCGCAATTTGAAAGACGGCTGGCTTTCGCGCACCCCACGGCGGCCGGAAGAACTTTACGGCGGTGCCTGTGATCTGCTGCAGCATGTCCTGTGTGCGCATCATTTGTTCTCGAATGACTTCAGGAGAACTGCGCGCCATGTTGGGATGGTCCCAGGAGTGGTTTCCAATGAGGTGACCGGCCTTTGCAGTCCGCCGGACCAGTTCCGGCTGCGCTTTGGCGCGTCCACCGAGAACAAAGAACGTTGCCCGGACGTTGTGGCTTTCGAGAACGTCGAGCAGCTTTGGCGTCCACGTTGCATTGGGGCCGTCGTCGAAGGTAAAAGCCAATTCACCGGGCCGAGCCGGAGCTGTGAGCGCTGTACCAAAAAGGCGCGAATCCGGCCACATGGAAGCGTAGGCATACAGGCCAGCGGCAACGCCGGCGCACGCGGCGACGCCAAGTCCCGTATAAATCCCTGTCGCAATAGGGGTGATCATTCTGCCTGCCAGTATGTGGGCGCGGAGCCAAGGCAGGCAACTCGCCAAAGTAACTGCCGAGCATTACCAGTTCACAGCGAGCCTGCGTGAACTTTCCCGCTGTCCGACCGTTGAGCCTGCGCCGCGCCCGCTTCCATCCGTTGCCTGGCGCGCTTTTCGCTCGAGCGCCGCTCCTGCCGCCAGGTTGTCATGGACGTCACACCGAAGTTCCAAACCGCGGTAAACAGCAAGCCCATTACCGCCGCCAGCACCCATGGAACTCCGCGGCGGAACGCCTCATTGGCAATAGCCACGTTGGCTGCCACACCCAGTCCGCACGCCAGGCAGAACGTGATCAGGCCGCCCCAGAATCTCCATCCCTTGAGCCGCCGGTCGCGGTAGGTGACGGAGTTGTTCAGCACAAAATTCAGAATCATCACGATGAATGTTGTTATGGCCTGACCCGCGGCGAAGCTCACCCCGGCAAGCTTGAGCAGAGCGCTCAAAATCAGCAGGTGCACACAGACGCCAATCGCGCCAACCATTCCGAAGAGCACGAAGCGAACATTGACCACGCCACCGAGGTGCTTATCCACGAGCAACTCGAAATATTCGAGGCCGACCAACAAATCAAGCTTGCTTTCGCCGTGCTCGCGCAGCCTGAAGCGATAAGGCACCTCGCCGATACGCAATCCGGGTCCCGCCGAAAGCACGATGTCGAGCAGAATTTTGAAGCCGATGCCCGAAAGCCTATGCGCGAATTGTTCGAAGGTCGCTACGCGCACCATGAAGAAGCCGCTCATGGGATCGCTCAGCTCATGTTCGGCGCCCATCATGCTCAACCGCCTGCCCAGTTGGCTGAGCTTGACGCGCGACTTGGTAAACTCGCCCATGCTGCCGCCAGAGATGTTTCGCGAGCCCACCACCAGGTCGAGGTTCTCTTCACGCATGCGGCGCAGCATCTCGGGCAGAATGCTTTCGTCGTGCTGCATATCCGCATCCATCACGGCGACAATAGGCGCCGCTGCGCCCAGAATTCCCTCGATGCATGCCGACGCCAGCCCTCGGCGACCGATCCGCTGCAGCACACGCAGATTGTCGTGCTGCTCGGCTATCCGGCGCACCACGTCGGCGGTGCCATCGGGCGAGTCGTCGTCTACAAAGATCACTTCGTAGCGAACGCCTGGGAGCGCCTTGGCGAGGCGATCGAGAATCGGACCCACGTTCTTGCTCTCGTTGAACGTGGGCAGCACGATCGCCAGATCGTAGGCCATGGTCTCCTCCGCGGCGCGGTTGCATGCTCGGGGCAATTCGGCTTGGCAGCCGATCCCGCTGTCAAATGTATAGCACCTGCGAAGAACCTGTCAGCGGGGGCCGTTTTCGAGGGGACTCAGCGGCGTATACTGGCATTGTTCGGGTCGCATCCTGAGTCGTCGGAGCGGCACTGGAGCCCAAATGAGCCTTACCCAGCCCCCTGCGGGCGCGCGGCCTTCCGATCCGTCACCCCTCGCGCAGCCCGGCGTCTCCATCCCCAAAGTTACGATGCCCGCGCTCACCGAGATGAAGCGCCA
>CAZVYV010000136.1:0-8080 GCA_964630985.1 uncultured Occallatibacter sp. | reverse complement strand
ATTCTGAATACCTTTGCCATCGTCGCATTGATTCTGATGGTCCTCGTGCTTTTGAGTATCTAGATCGGCCGGCGGCGGCCCTATGAGGCACTTTATGATCAGCAAACTCTGCTCATCGGTCCTCTGCATGGTGCTGTCGCCGATGCTCGTGGCGCAGCAAGCTGCTCCGCTCGCAATCCAGGCTGCGTCGTCCACACCTGCCGCGGGAATGGAAAGGGTCCATGTCCCAATGGATACGCTGGTAACTTTCCGGCTAGAAGAGCGAATCAGTTCCGCCGATACACCCGTGGGGGCAAGAGTTCACTTGACGTTGGCGAATGACTTTTCCGCGGACGGCCATGTTGTCGCGCCAGCCGGTACCTCCTACTTAGTGAAGGTCACTCGCTCGCGCCGCAAGAATGCTCGCCGGAACGGGGAATTATGGTTCGCCAATCCAAAACTTGATCTGGGACACGGGCAGCAGATCCGCTTTGCGCCGGAGGACTCTGGAGAGCGCAAGGACGACCGCGAGTTGGTGGCTCTCTTGCTGCCGGCGGGGGCAATCCTCGCGCCGATTTGGGCACCGTGGCTCGCGATCCACAAGATTCGCGAGATTTGCATCGGGTCAACTAAACCTCTACCGACAAATGACTTGGAGTATTCGGCAGGCTACCGCTTCGACTATTACGTCCGGAGTGCGGTTACCGTTCGCTTGGACCGAGTGAACCTGCCAACTCCCCCTAGCAAGTCTGTCGGCGCGCCCAATGCATATTGATGGGAACATGATTTGCGGCCACGGGGCGGGTACACGAAGAGATTCAGCGGTCAGCGGTATCCTGTTGCAGACGGATGGCCCCCGACAGCTCAACCCACACAGTACCTGGACATGTCGCCCACCCGCGCCGCAAACGCCGCTGGCGGCGAATTCTTCTTTGGTCCTGCTGCGGTTTGTTAGCTCTGCTGGTGCTCGCGCCGCTGATTGCGGTGATCTGGCTTCGCTCTGCCGCGAAGTCCGCGCTGCCCCAGCTTGACGGCGATGTGCACCTCGCCGGCCTCTCCGCGCCTGTAACCGTCCGCCGCGACGCACACGGCGTCCCGCACATCGAAGCCTCGAATCAGGATGACCTCTTCGTGGCGCAGGGCTACGTCACCGCGCAGGATCGCCTTTGGCAGTTGGATGCCTCGCGCCGCAGCTCCAACGGCGAGCTCGCTGAAATCATGGGCCCCGCGCTCATTCAGCACGATAAAACGGAACGCGTCCTTCAGATTCGCCTCACAGCCCAGCGCTTTTACGATCAACTTTCCGCGGACGACCGCCGCCGCCTCGACGACTATGCCCGAGGCGTCAACCTCTTCATCGCGCAGTGCGAGCAGTCGAACACTCTGCCCGTCGAGTTCCGTGTGCTTCACTACCGCCCGCAAGCGTGGACCGGCTTCGACTCCATCAGTGTGGGTCTATCGATGGTGCAGACTCTCGATACCCACATCGCCACCAAGCTCTCCCGCGCCCGCGTAGCCGCCAAACTCTCGAATCCCGCGCTCGAATCCGATCTTTACCCCGTCGGTTCCTGGCGCGATCGTCCGCCTACCGGCATTCGCGTGGACCTGAGCGAACCGCAGCCCGCGCCGCCGCCCTCAAAGAATGACGATGACGACGATGATGAAAATACAGAGACACGCGCCATGCCCCGCGCGTTGCCCCATCCTTTCGCGCTGATTGCGAAAGGGTGGGAAGGCATTCGCGCTGCGGGCGAGGACGCCCGCACGACAGCCGGCGGGGACGCCGGCGCTACATTTGCCGCTCCCGTCGGCGCGCACGCGCTGCTCGCTCTTCTAGGCCAGCCCATTTGCGACGGCTGCACCGCCGGCTCCAACAACTGGGTCATCGCAGGCTCGCACACCGCTCCCGGCAAGCCGCTCCTCTCGAACGATATGCACTTGACGCTCCGCGAGCCTGACACCTGGTACATGGCCGACCTCCGCGCGCCGGGCTTTCACGCGGCCGGCGTCACGCTTCCCGGGTTCCCGCTCGTCATCGCTGGCCACAACGAGCATGTCGCCTGGGGATTCACGGCACTCTACGGCGACGTTCAGGATCTGTACATCGAGAAGCTCGACGGCAAGGGCAACTATCAGGGTTCGGACTCAGGCTGGCATCCGCTTGCCGTCGATCGCGAGATCATTCATGTCCGCGGCGGAAAGGATGTTCAACTCACAGTCCAATCCACTGCCCACGGCCCCCTGCTCAACCCGCTTCTCGCTTCCAGCGATCCGCCCACGGCGCTCAAGTGGACTCTCTACGATCCCACGCTCAATTCGCTTCCGATCTACGAAATGAATACCGCGTCGAACTGGTCGGAGTTCTCAGCGGCGCTCGCGCAGTGGTGCTGGCCCACGCAGAATCTCGTCTACTCCGACGATCAGGGTCACATCGCCTACCAGGCCATTGGCCGCATTCCGCTGCGCCCTTCCGGAATCGCCAATGCGCCGATCCACGACAGTGCGCACGAGTGGCAGGGTTACATTCCCTTTGACGCGATGCCCAACGCAGTCGACCCGCCGTCAGGATTTCTGGCGACCGCGAACTCCCGCGTTACTACTGACAAATCGGCGTATCCGATCACAGGGGAATGGGGCGATCCCTATCGCATCGAGCGCATTTACAAATCGCTCGACGGCCGCGACCACCTCACGCCTGCGGATATGCTCACCACGCAGACCGACATCTACAGCGAAGTCGATCAGGAGATGGGCCACCGTTTTGCCTACGCCATCGATCACACTCCGGGCGCTGAAGGCAACGGCGACGCGCGCATGCGCCAGGCCGCAGACCTGATGCGCAGCTGGGACGGCCGGCTCACCACGGATTCTGCCGCCGCGTCCGTCGTTACCCAAGCTCGCGCCGCCCTCTGGCCCATGATTCTCGAACCGAAGCTCGGCAAACTCGCGGGCGACTATCACTGGAGCGAGGCCACGTTTGCTGAAGAAGAAATTGTGATGAATGCAAAGCCCGAGTGGCTCCCATCCGGCTACAAAGACTGGAATGCGCTGCTCACCGCCGCGGTGCGCAAAGGAATGGTCGACGGAAAAGCGCCTGCCGATGTTTCGCACTGGTCGTACGGCCCCTGGCACGTGGTCGACATCGAGCACCCGTTCGCGGCGTTTCTCCCTCTCATCACGCGCGTCGCCGGAACCGGGCCTCAACCGCAAAGCGGCGACGGCACCACCGTGAAGCAGGTGGGCCGCGATTTCGGTCCGTCGCAACGCTTCACCATGGATTGGAGCAACATCGACGGCTCGACTGAAAACATCGTCCTCGGCGAGAGCAGCAATCCGCTCAGTCCTTACTTCCGCGACCAGTGGAGCGACTGGTACAACGGAACCACCTTCACGCTGCCGTTTACGCCCGCCGCGGTCGCCGCGCAAACCACGCACACGCTCCACCTGCTGCCATGAGAAAACAAGGACCAGGGACCAGGGAACAGGGAACAGGGACGGCCGAGACAAAACTGCGGGTGCCGCCGGTTCGGGGTCCCCGCGGACAGGTCTTCGTCCGTGGGGTGGAGATCCCTCGCATTTGGGGACCGGGGAACCTCCTAGGTCCCGCCGTCATCCTCCTCGCCGCCACTGTCGTCATGGTCCCGCAATTTATTCGCGGCAGCTCCTGCGGCCACGACTTCAACGTTCATCTCGTTTCATGGATCGATTGCCTCAACGCCTGGCGTCACGGCATTCTTTATCCCCACTGGACGCCAAGCGCGAACTACGGCGCAGGCGAGCCTCGTTTCGTCTTCTATCCACCGCTCACCTGGATGCTGGGCGCAACGCTCGGCACCATCCTACCTTGGAATTTCGCGCCCATCGCGCTCACCTTCATCATCTTTGCCGCAACCGGCCTGGCCACGCGCGCGTTGGCGCTTGAAGCTCTCGAGGACGCCCCCGCCACGCTGGCCGGTTGCGTCTCGATTTTCTCCGGCTTCACGCTCTTCACTGGTTATGAGCGCTGCGCCTTCCCAGAATTCGCCGGCGGATTCTGGCTTCCGCTCATTATTCTTTTTGCGTTACGAGATCGTTCGTCCTCTGCTTCGCTGGTCCGCCATGCTCCGCTTGCGAAACGCATCTTCAACGGTTCAACCGTGCCGCTTGCCATTGCGCTAGCTGGCGCGTGGCTCTCGAACCTCCCGCTCGGCGTGATGGCCGGCTACCTGCTTGTGGGTGTCGCGCTTCTTTGGGCCATCGTGAACAAATCATGGGCGCCGCTGTTTCGCGCCGCCATCGCCACCATTCTCGGCCTCGGTCTGGCCGCCATCTACTGGGTTCCCGCAACCCTTCAGCGCCATTGGGTTGACATCAGCCAGGCCACCGATGATCCCGGCTTCAACTTCGAAAACAACTGGCTCTTCTCGCGCCACGCCAATCCGATCCTCGCGTTGCACGACGTGATTCTGCGCCAGGTTTCATGGATCGCCGTTTCCATGATCGCCGTCGCGCTCGCCGCCGTGCTTATCTGCTGGCGTCGCGGAACGTTGCCTGTCCCAAAGGCCTCAAGCTCGCGTGAATGGTGGATTCCACTCGCCGCAATTCCCATCGTCGTTCTGTTTCTTCTTTTCCCCATCTCGCGGCCGCTCTGGCACACGCTTCCTCAAATGCCGTTCCTGCAGTACCCGTGGCGATGGCTTGAAGCCGTCGAAGCACCCATGTCCATCTTTGTCGTCGCTGCCGTCTGGCCCAACAGCCACAACGCCCGCATGGCCCGCGGCGCGATTCTTGCCGCCTGTGCCGCGTTCTTCGTTGCCGCAACAATTTACGCCGGCACAAGGTTCTTCCAGGTCTGCTATCCCGAAGACACCGTCGCATCCATGCTGATCGACTACCGTTCCGGAGCGGACTTTGAAGGCATGTACGAGTACGAGCCGCCCAACACCGACATCAGCACTGTCCCAACTGGAATGCCCGACGCTTGCCTCGTGACCGACCCAAACATCGTGCTCGGCAAACCCGATCCTGACGATTCCGACGCGAATCCTGTGTGGACTCCCTATCAAGGCACATGCCTGGCCAACTTCACCTGGGCCGCAGGCCCTCGATCATCGCCCGAAGGCACCCACACATCGGCAGGCGGTGCTCAGCTCAATCCGGAACACCGCGCCCTTCTCGCCACCATCCCTCGCTCCGGCTACCTGGTGCTTCATCTCCTCCGCTATCCGGCGTGGTCCATCGGGCTCAACGGCCAACGCATCACCAACTTGCCGTCGCGTAACGACGGCCTCATGGTGGTGCCTGTACCGCAAGGCTCAATCGATCTCACAGTCGACTGGACCACATCTCCCGGCGATGTTGCCGGACGCTGGCTCGCCATCATGAGCGCCTTGATGCTCATCGCCCTCTCGCTTTGTGAACTCCGCCTGGGCCGTTCTCGTCTAACATGATTGCAATGCCCGCCGACGTAAAATTGCTGATTCAGGAAGGCGCCGATCTAACCGACAAGGCGCTCGAAACCCTGATCCCCTCCGCGGACACAGTTCCCGTTTCGATTCACGGCGCCATGCGCCACTCCGTCTTCGCTGGCGGCAAACGTTTGCGGCCGGTGCTCGCCATGCAGGCCGGCGTCACCATCGCGGGCCATCTCCCCAAAGGCATCGAGCGTCTCGGCGCAGCCATCGAGATGCTCCACACCTATTCGCTCATCCACGACGATCTGCCCGCGCTCGACAACGATGACCTTCGCCGCGGCAAGCCCACCTGTCACGTCGTCTTCGGCGAAGCCATCGCCATCCTCGCAGGCGACGCGCTCCAGACCCGCGCTTTTGAAGTGCTCTCGGGTCTTGAATGTCCGCCCGCCGCAGCCATTCAAATCGTCGGCCTCATCGCGAACGCAATCGGCACCGTTGACGGCATGATCGGCGGCCAGGTTCTCGACCTCGAAAGCGAACACCTTAAGCCCACGCCCGAACTCGTTGAGGCCATCCATCGCGCCAAAACCGGCGCTCTCATTCGCGTCAGCGTGGTTGCAGGCGGCGTCTACGCAGGAGCCACGGCCGACGACGTCGCACGCCTGGACAGCTTCGGCCGCAAAGCCGGACTCGCATTCCAGATTGTCGACGATGTGCTCGACATGACCGTCGACTCAGCGCAGCTTGGCAAAACTGCTGGCAAAGACGCAGCTACCGAGAAAGCCACATGGCCAGCCGTCTACGGCGTTGAACAGAGCCTGCGCGACGCAGCGCAACTTGTCGATGAAGCTTTCGCCGCGCTCGAGCCGTACGGCAGCCGCGCCTCCGGCCTGAAGGCCGTTGCACGCTACCTGGTCGAGCGCAAAAACTAACAATTGATTTCCGGATTAGGCTTGGAAGGCCGGATCGCCTGCGCGGACGCGCGTCGCCGCTACTGGCTCAACACCTTGCGCAGCTTTTCGCTCTGGCTTGAGAGGTCTTCGACGGCGGCTTGCGCCTTGCCTAGCAGTCCCTGCAGATCTTCAAGGAATTCCGGAAGCCTGTCCCAGCACGTGCGCACTGCATCCTGCTGATCGATCAGCGCCAGGGTAGCGCCGGAGAGGGCCGTCACCAGGCCGATCCGCCGATGACCGGTGACCAGTAGTGCACCGCTCGCGGCAAGGGTCGCGGCCGCGGCGTAGCGAATCCAGTTTGTGGAGTCTGTCTCTGCGCCGCGCCTCTCACCAGCCGGCTCTCTTGTTCCCTGCGTTAGCGGCACGACTACCATGACCCCTCCTGACATTCGCGACCGATTCTCCGGTCGAACACTCCATTGCCTTTTTGAAGTATCGCCCGAAAACTAGCAGCCGGGCGACTTGACTCGCATTTCTTTCTGGAAAAATGCATCGCGCGCAGTTGGGGTTGTTTAATCCAGGTCGATCTCGCGCAGCGGCTTGCCTTCTGGCGCGTCCTTGGCCTTGCGCATGGCCTCGGCAAACTTCTTCTCCAGCAAATCCTCTTTGTTCTTCTCGGCGTCAACGCTCTGCCTGAAGATTGACTCCGTGCGTTCCCCGTGCTCGCGCATGGCCTTGGCCGCCGTCTCCAGGTCCTCGAACATTCGTTTGCGCGGAGCTGAAGTGTGGCTCACCAGCACTCCGCTCTGCGCATCGATCTTCAGCATCGCCCCACAGTCCGGGCACGCCACTTCAAACGTCTTGTGCTCCTTCTTGCTCATAACAACTCGTATTCTATGCGCTCAAGCCCGCTTTTGGCAGCCGGCTTTCTGCCTTGACACGCCCGCGCCCCGAAGCGAAAGATGAATGGGCTGGATGCTCGGCCTCGCGCGTCGCATCATCGCGCGGCCGCAACAAGTCACCGACCCAAGACATCTCTTCATCTCAGGAAGTTGACCATGCAAAGTCTCTCTGCCAATTCGCTGCGTTTATCCACGCCAGTAGCTTTTGCGCTCCTCTGCCTGTTTCTCGCCGCCGGCCGCGTCCCCGCGCAATCGGCCCCGGCAACGGCGCCGGCCATCACGCCGCTTCAAGTTGACCGCGCCGATCCCGCGAGCAGCCGCATCGTCCCAGCCAACGCGAAGCTTGAGCGCATCGCCACTGGATTCACCTGGGTCGAAGGCCCCGTCTGGGTCAATAACAGCCTCTTCTTTGCAGACATTCCTTCCAACTCCATTCGCCGCTGGACGCCCGGCAAAGGCGTGAGCATCTTCCTTCAGCCCAGCGGCTACAAAGGCTCCGCTCCTTACGGCGGCCGCGAGCCCGGATCAAATGGGATGACTTTGGACGCGTCGGGCCGCCTCACAGTGGCCGGCCATGCCCAGCGCGACATCTTCCGCTTTGAATCGCTCAACCCTGAAGCCGTGCAAACTGTCCTCGCCGATCGCTACCAGGGCCTGCGTCTCAACAGCCCTAATGATCTGGTGTATCGCTCCGACGGATCCGTCTACTTCACCGATCCTCCCTACGGCCTGCGCAAGCAGAACGATTCAGATCCGGAAAAAGATCTCAAGATCAACGGCGTCTATCGCATTCCGGGCGCTGTCGCACAAAAGGCCGGCGACCCGCCCGTGCGCGGCGATCTTCAGCTTCTCATTTCGGATTTGCCGCGGCCGAACGGGATTGCTTTCTCGCCCGGCGAGAAATTTCTCTACG
>CAZVYV010000135.1:0-8098 GCA_964630985.1 uncultured Occallatibacter sp. | reverse complement strand
CCTCGTTCAGAATGGCGCGCAACAGGCGGCCGTCTACCCACTCGATGACCATGTAGCGGCGGCTGCGGTCTTCGCCGTCGAAGGTCTTGACGACTCCAGGATGGTCGATTTCCTGCCCGATCGCCTCCTCGCGCCGGAAGCGCTCGAGAAGAATCGGATCGGCTTCCATCTCCGGATGCGGAACCTTCAAGGCCACCTGGCGGCCGGTGCGAAGGTCCGTTGCGCGGAAGAGCGTGGACATGCCGCTGCGCGCAACCTCCGCGTCCAGACGGTAGTGGTCCAGGGTGTCTCCGGCTTCCAGTTTCGTCATGACTAAGGTCAGCATCGCAGGTTCGATTGTTGCACGCAATTTGTAAGAAAATCGCAAGGATCGGCGATGCCCGGATTCGAATGGAAAGCAGAAAGCCCGGTGGTTCCTGAAGCCTTGGGGTGGTCCACAGCGAACGTGGCACCGGGCTTTGCGAATCTTGCCAGAAACTTGTGTCTTATCCCGCCGGGAATCACTATGATAAAGGTCAAGATGTCCCGTTTGATTCGTATCACCGCGGCCTGTCTGGCGCTGGCCTGCGCGGCATGGCCTGCCGTTGCTCGCGCAACCGCATCCAAGTCTCACCCGCTCAAGCCGGAGGTTCCGCAGGACACGGGATTTCTGAACCGTCGAATCGTGCTTCAGGGGATCACATACCGCTTTCAGGTCTATCTTCCGGAAGAGTGGCGCCGGGACGATGGGAAACAATGGCCCATCATCCTCACGCTCCACGGGCGAGGCGAGCGCGGCTCCGAAGGAATGTGGCAGACGCAGGTCGGAATCGCCGAGGCGGTACGCAATCACCCGGACCGCTGGCCCTTCGTAATCGTGATGCCGCAGTGCCCGCAAACCGCACATTGGACCGATCCTGCGATGCTCGATTTGGCAATGGCCTCGCTCGATCAGGAGACGGCCGAGTTTCATGGCGATCCTTCGCACACCTATCTGACCGGTCTTTCGCTTGGCGGCTACGGTGCCTGGGAGTTGGCGCGACTTCATCCTCATCGCTGGGCCGCGATTGTGATTGCCGCGGGAGGTGTCTTCTGGAGCTACGAACCGGATCGGTGGCAGGAAGCCTCAGTTCTGCCTGCCGAATACGCTCGCGCGGCGGGCCACACGCCCATCTGGCTCTTCCACGGCAGCCTCGACAACGTGGTGCCGCCGCGACAAAGCGAACTCATGTACGACGCTCTTAAGGCTGCCGGCGGAAACATTCGACTTTGGATCTACCAGGGACTCAAGCACGACTGCTGGACGCGCGCCTACGATGAGCCGGAACTGCCGCGATGGTTGCTCGCTCACCACCTTCCGATCGCGCTCGAAGTCATGGCCGAACGCCTGGTAATTCCCGTGCGCCCGCCTACGGTCAACCTCTCTGTCGCGCAGCTCGACAGCCTGGCAGGCGAGTACCGCGAACCCAACGGGCACGGAACCGGGACCATCTTCCGCCAGGGCGACCAGCTCTTTGAAAAGAGTCCCAGCGGCGAAGTCGTCCTGCTCGAGGCAGAGTCTGACGACACGTTCTCCCGGCCCGGTGAAAAAGCTTCCGCGAACGACTTTCACCTGATCTTTGAGCGCGACGCGAGCGGGCACGTCACCGGGTACCAGCTCGACGACAACCGGCATCGGGAGCGATGGGTGAGGGTGGGGGCGGACGTGAAGTGAGAAACCCTTTCGCGGCCATGCCAATTGGCAACTCGCGCTCGAACTCTATTGAATTCTCGTTCCCTTAAACACCGTGACGGGAGATCCTTCCGCCAGAAATGCGGAATCTGGAGGGAGCGCCAATACTTCTCCAAACTCGGCCCCATAGAAACGCGCCGCATCGCCGGCGAACCGGGCAGTCTTTGCTGTCCTCACGAGCCAGCGTGGATGTTGAACCTCATATTCAAGGCAGCCCCCGTCCGGCTGTCCGGAATATCCCCAGTAATGCTCGGTGATGAATTGGCTCAGGGAGCCATCCGAGGGAACGAAACTCGGTTCTTCGGCCTCGAGACGCATAGAACACCGGCCGGAATTGGAGCCCCAACTGTATTCCGCTTCCAGCATTCCACAATCCGGGTGAGCAAGAATCAAGTGAGACATTGGGACGCGCGAGTAATTTTCCCCGAATGCAATTCGAGCCGCCGCAGCAACTGCACGTTTCGGAACTAGCTCTCTGATAAAGACAACTCCACGTTTCCCCAAGCGCCTCACGTAGAAGCGGAGGTTCACCTCTTCGAACGAGTGGTGAAATGGAATTGTGACCCCGGCGACGCGCGTGCGGTTGAATTCAAATCCAACGAGGCTGATATAGGTTCGCCCTTCGAATGCATCCAACTCGGTACCGAACGGAACGAATCGCTGAGCAACGCCAGGGTCAACTGCGTAGTTGAACATCAGCAGGTTCCGCCATTCCGCCGTTAAGAAGACGCCGGGTTGTTTCACGGGCTTTTGATTCTTCATCGGACTCGCTGAGCTCACTCTCGATGGCGTTTCGGAACTTAAAAGAGGCTGCCTGCGTAGTATCTTCTCAAGGAAGACGATACCTGCGTCGCGGGGCAAGGAGGCAACATGTTTTGCAGCGGTTGCGGCCAAGGATTGGCACAGGCACAGGTTGTTTGCCCCCAATGCAATCGTCCAGTAGCGCCGCAGTTGCCTCCTGTGCCCGGCTTTGAGTTTGTTTTGGCGGCCTATGCCAGCAAGATCAGGGTGCTTGGCATTTTGTGGCTGGTTTACGCCGGAATCTCTTTGTTCTTCGGCCTCGTTGGCATGGCCATTCTTCATTCCATATTCCACGGAGGGACGAGTCACTTATTCCATGGACCCCTCCCGGACGCGTGGTTCTTCCCGGGGCTTCTGCGTTTTGCGTGGCTGTTTGTGGTGGGAAGAGCCGCTTTAGCAGCCGTGGCCGGATGGGGCCTTCTGGAACGCGCGCAATGGGGAAGGATCATCGCCATCATTGCAGCTATTCTTGACCTCTTCCACGTTCCCCCTTTTGGCCTGGCCCTCGGCATTGCCACACTGATCATCTTGATGGGCACGCGGAATTGGGCACTCTACGAAGACCTGTAAAAGCAGCTTTCAGCCATTAGCTCTTAGCTATTAGCTCTATCGTGCTTGCGGCACGGATTCAACTATGTGTCTGGCATATGTTGATTGAGGTTCTCCCGCAATTCTGCTAACAGCTAAAGGCTAGAAGCTAGCAGCTAAAGGCTGTCTTACAATCAATCCATGGCCTTCCCAGCGAACCGGATGCGGCGCATGCGCAGAAGTGAGCCGTTGCGCGCGCTGGTGCGCGAGACCACGCTCGACCCCGGCGACCTTATCTATCCGCTCTTCATTTGTCCGGGCAAGGGAGTGCGATCCCCCGTAGCGTCTATGCCCGGCGTCTTCAATCTGTCAGTGGATGAGGCGGTGCGTGAGGCCGAAGATGCCGCGAAGCTGGGCCTGGGTGGTTTGCTGCTCTTTGGGTTGCCAGAGACGAAGGACGAGCAAGGCACCGGCGCCTGGGAAGACGGCGGCATCGTGCAGCAGGCGCTGCGCGCGCTGAAGCGGTCTGAAGCCTCGAAGAAACTCGTCTTGATTGCCGACCTTTGCCTGTGCGAGTACACCAACCATGGCCATTGCGGCGTAGTGGTCAAGTCGGGCGAGAGCTTCGAAGTAGACAACGATCCGACGCTTGAGTTGCTGGCGCGCACGGCGGTGAGCCAGGCAAAAGCAGGCGCCGACGTAGTTGCTCCCAGCGACATGATGGATGGCCGTGTGGCCGCGATTCGCCGCGCTCTCGACACCGAAGGCCATGCACAGACGCCAATCCTCAGCTATGCCTCCAAATTTGCTTCCGCGTTCTACGGGCCTTTCCGCGAGGCCGCCGATTCCGCGCCGCAGTTCGGTGACCGACGGACCTACCAGATGGACGGGGCGAATCTCAGAGAAGCGCTGCGCGAGATCGACCTCGATATTGAAGAGGGCGCGGACATGATCCTCATGAAACCCGCGATGCCCTACCTCGACGTAGTGCGAGCGGCGCGAGAG
The DNA here is from genome assembly GCA_964630985.1 of uncultured Occallatibacter sp. Classification (GTDB taxonomy): domain Bacteria; phylum Acidobacteriota; class Terriglobia; order Terriglobales; family Acidobacteriaceae; genus Telmatobacter. Next base: position 4,053 of record CAZVYV010000135.1, on the reverse strand, counting down.
CGCGTGGATGTGCCCATCGGCGCCTACCAGGTTTCCGGCGAGTATTCGATGCTGCAGGCCGCTTTTGAGAAGGGCTGGCTGGATCGAGATCGCGCAATCATGGAATCGCTGGTTAGTATGCGCCGCGCCGGCGCGGACTTTATCGTCACCTACTTTGCCAAGGATGCGGCGAAGCTACTGGCCTAGAATCTCGCACCGGCCCCCAACCGGCGGGAAAGGGTCGCCATCACCATGAAAATTCTCTTCGTGATTTTCGGAGTTGCACTATTGTGCTCAACGGCGGGCGCTCAAACGGCCCCACAGGTGATTCATCTCTGGGAAAACGGCGCACCCGGGTTTGAGAGCCGCAAAGACATTCCGGAGGCGGCACAAGACTACTGGGTGCGGAATGTAAACGATCTATCGATCACCGTTTTCCTGCCGCCTAAAGACAAGGCCAACGGCACTGCAGTGGTTATCGCGCCCGGCGGCGGCTTTCGCGAGCTGGTCTTCAACGCCGAAGGCGTGCAGGCTGCGCAGTTCCTGAACAGCATTGGCGTGACCGCCTTTGCGCTCAAATACCGCTTGCCCGGTGAGCCGAGCTCACCCTACACCAAGGAAAACGTGCGCCAGGACGCGTATCGCGCCATGAGGCTAGTCCGCAGCCGCGCCAAAGAATGGAACATCGACCCGCATCGGGTGGGCATGCTTGGCTTCTCCGCCGGAGGCGAAGTGGTCTCGATGATCGCCTATGCTCCCGGAGACGGAGACCCTTCCGCTACCGATCCCGTCGACCGGTTCAACGGCAGGCCGGATTTTCAGATGCTGGTTTATCCGGGCGCCGGCGTGCCGGAAGCCGTTCCGCCGAATGCTCCGCCAGCATTCCTGCTGGTGGCTAATGACGACCAGTATGGATGCGACAAGGTGACGCTCGAGTTCTACGAGAAGTTGCATGCCGCCGGGGTTCCCGTGGAGGCAATTTTCCTGGCTCAAGGAAAACACGCGTTCAACATGGGCGACCGCTCCAAGCTTGTGACTGTCAACAGCTGGCCGCAACGAATGGCCGATTGGATGAAAGACAGTGGCTACCTCACACCGGCGGCGGCATCGACAGCGTCGGCATCACAATAAATCGCGCCTGAACGCTTCACGTTCACAATTTGCTTTGTCTCCGCGCCGCAGTGTGTTTTTCTAACAAGAACCCGCCTATGCGCAAGCGACTCGAAGCCTATTTCGAATTTGCCCGTCTGGAGACTAGCTGGCGCACGGAGATCCTGGCTGGCGTCACGACCTTCCTGACCATGGCCTACATCGTGCTGGTGAATCCGGCGATCCTCGCCGATGCGGGTGTGCCCTTGCCTGCGGTCACAGCGGCCACCTGCCTGTCAGCCGCATTCGGTTCCATTTTGATGGGCGTCATCGCACGCTATCCCATTGCGCTCGCGCCCGGCATGGGACTGAACGCCTATTTCACTTACACGGTTTGCCTCAAAATGCATGTGCCCTGGCAGACAGCGCTGGGCGCGGTGTTTCTCTCCGGTGTCGTTTTTCTGGCGCTCACCACGGTCGGCATCCGCCAGATGATTCTACGCGCCATTCCCCACCAGCTTTACGCAGCGGTCGCCGGCGGCATTGGCCTGTTCATCGCGTTCATTGGCTTTCAGCATGCGGGCCTTGTGGTGCGCGACCCCAACACGCTTGTCGGTATGGGCAACATCCGCAATCCAACCGCATACCTCACGCTACTCGGCCTCATTCTGATGGTCGCCCTCGAAATCCGCAAAGTGAAAGGCTCCATTCTCATCGGCGTGCTCACCGTGACCGGTATTGCCTGGGCATTTCACATGGTCAAATGGACGCCATCACCGGGCGGCATCGGTGCGCTGACCCAGACGGCATTCAAGCTCAACATCATGGCCGCGGTGAACAAAGGCCTGCTCGAAATCATCTTCGTTTTTTTCTTTGTCGATCTCTTTGACAACCTGGGCACACTGGTTGCCGTGACCAAGCGCGCAGGCCTCATCGCACCCGACCACTCCATTCCCCGGCTCAACCGAATCCTCTTTGCCGATGCGACCGCGACCATCTTCGGCTCGCTGACAGGAACCTCCACCGTGACCAGCTACGTAGAGTCGACTGCGGGCGTTGCCGCGGGAGGACGCTCGGGCGTAACAGCAATTGTGACCGGCTTACTTTTCCTCGTAGCCATCACCGCAGCGCCGTTTATCGGCATCGTCCCTCCGGCGGCTACTGCTCCTGCGCTCATTCTGGTGGGCTCGATGATGCTCGCGGCCATTACGGAGATTCAATGGCACGAACCGCTCATTGCCGTTCCCGCATTTCTCACGCTGATTCTGATCCCCTTCACCTACTCCATCGCCAATGGCCTCGGCTTCGGCATCATCGCCTGGGCGGTGCTGCACCTGTTCGCGGGAAAAGCTCGCCGCCAGGATTGGCTTCTCTACCTGCTCGCAGCGCTTTTCCTGGCGCGGTTCATCTATCTCGGCGCGAGTTAGCATCTAGTAGCATGGAGATCATTGTTTGGTGAGGTAGCGCCATGCTCTTTGTCCACTTGATCGAATGGTTTTTCGGCGGGGCATTCCTCGCGAACTCGGTGCCGCACATCGTAAACGGAATCTCCGGCCGCGCTTTTCAAAGCCCCTTCGCCAAGCCGCCGGGCGAGGGACTGTCATCGTCGGTAGTCAACGTTTTTTGGGGCTTCTTCAACCTGGCTGTCGCGTACGTTCTTCTGGTTTGGCTGGGACAGCTCAGTCTTCATTACTGGTGGCAGGTCGTGACGGCCGGTGCCGGCGCGCTCTTGCTTTCTGTCATGATGGCCCGCCACTTCGGCCGCTTCCATGGCGGATTGTCAGGCTGACCGCTTGCCTAGCCGCGCACGGGCTCATCCGGCGTAGCCAAAAAGTCGTAAACCCGACCGATTCGATGCCTGTACTATGAGTGCAAGGCTTGTGACCCTCGCCAAGATGCGCACCATGAGAACGAGCACCCGGCGGATGCGATTCTCGCGGCAGTTGACGCTGCCTCGATTGGGCGTCGCAATCCCGGTCTCATTAGCGCTGGCGTTCGGAATCTCAGCCTGCGAGAAGGTAGCCACCTACACGCAACCCAGCCTCGTCCGCTTCATCGATGCTTCGTACATCGCTCCGGCAGCCAACGTGCTCGTTGAAGGCCAATTGATCGCTGCAAACGCCGGCGCGGGAACCATTACGGCTTACGGCACCGTACCGGCGAGCGAAGCGGCCCCCATTCAAATTACCGCCGCTACGGGCGGGTCGGCGCTAGTGAGCACCAGCGGCACGCTTCTGGCCGGGCATCAGCATTCGGTCTTCCTAACCGATAACGGCGCGGCGCCCAACAGTTATACAGTCACCGTTCTCGAAGACCAGCAGGTGCAGGCGGCGAGCAATCTTTCGGCGTTCCGCTTCCTTAACCAAGCGCCCAAGACCGGCGCCGTCGATATCTATATGGTTCCCGCAGGAGTTGCGCTGGCCGATGCCGTTCCTTTGGTCTCTGATCTCCCCGTAGGAGGCACGGCAGGATACGTCAGCTTCACCTCGCAGACCGTAACCATGGTCGTCACGCCCACCGGCCTTACAAAGCCGTCCTACACTTCTACGCCGGTCACCCTTATCGGCGGCGAAGTACGCACCGCGCTCATTATGGACACGCAATTGACCAGCAATCCACCCGTCCAGGTGTCCATCGCCGACGACGCCGGGCCCGCGAATTAGGCGTCGGCACCTCCTATGCGCATTTCACCACTTCATCGCACACTTGCCGTTGTTTCTTTCCTAGCGGCTGCCGCATCGCCGGCCTTCGCGGCTGACGGCTATCGCATCGTCCACACCTACCCCCACGACCCTCAGGCTTACACGCAGGGTCTTCTCTACGAGGATGGGAATCTCTATGAGAGCACCGGCCTCAATGGGCGCTCCTCGCTGCGCATGGTGGAGCTTGAGACCGGACGCGTCCAACAAAAGGTTGACGTACCGCAGAATTATTTCGCTGAAGGGCTTGCCTCCTGGGGCAGCACGCTCATTCAACTTACATGGC
>CAZVYV010000134.1:0-8128 GCA_964630985.1 uncultured Occallatibacter sp. | reverse complement strand
GGCACCTGGATCGCCGGAATTCCATTGGGGAACGGCGCATTCGAATTGTTCCCGAAGAACGGCTTGATCGTCTCCGGCAGATAACCGCTGTACATCGGCGCCGCCGGCGACGTGTCCACGGGCAGGTTCGTTGTTGCCGCATCCACGCGATGGTGGAAGATGGAAGCAGATGTAAAGATGTTTGCTAGAAACGCATTGCTTCCGTTCATCGCAAACGCAATCTGTGCCTTCGCCGACCCGCCCGTCGCATCGGTCACGATGATTTCCGGCGTGTACGTTCCTTGGCCGCCGACCAATGGGCTCGTAATCTCGCCCGACGATGAGTCCAGCGTCAACCCTTCCGGCAGCGGAGGATAATTTCCGCTATCGTCGACCGCGAACGTGTACGGAGGATTCCCGCCGGTTACTGCAATTGTGCAGCCCGCGTAGGCCGTGTTCTGCGTTCCACCCGGACAGCTCGTCGTCGTAATCGAAAGCGGCCCGCCCGTCGACGTGAGAGTCACCTTGGCCGAGGCCGTCACCGACCCTGCCGCGTTGGTCGCCGTCAAAACGTAAGTAGTCGTCGTCTCCGGGCTTACGTTCACGGTTCCGGTAGCTGAGGTTGACGCCAGGTTGCCGGGCGCAATGTTCAGCGTCGTCGCGCCTGAAGTTGTCCAACTGAGTGTGCTGATTCCACCCAGAGTAATGCTTGTCGGGCTTGCGGTGAACGAGCTGATTGTGGGCAGGGTAGGCTGGTTCACGGTCACCACCAGCGTCGCGGTTACGGAGCCTGTGGTATTCGTCGCTGTCAAGGTATATGTAGTCGTCGCCGTCGGGCTGAGTACCACGGAACCGGTCGCGGACGTCGATGCAAACGTCCCCGGCGTAATGGCAACGCTCGTCGCTCCCGCAGTGGTCCAACTCAGCGTGGTGGTTGAGCCATTAAGGATCGATGCCGGGCTCGCGGAAAAAGAGCTGATGGTGGGCGCATCAACTTGTTTGATAATCGGGGCCTTCTTTACGCAGCCGGCGAGCCCTGCGCAAACCGAAAGAAGTATAAGAACCCGGACAATGCCGTTGCGTTGGTCGAAGCCGGATTGCACCGCGTGACGCGATTGGGGGAATTGCATGCGCCGCCTTTCCTTCGATGATCCTGTCGCTGATCCGTTTGCCCGGGGTAGTCCGCGTGTCTTTCGCGGCAGCGGCTCTCAAGAACATTCGAGGATGCGCAGCCCTGGGGGAGAATGCTTCACTCGTGAAGAATCGTCAATTGCTTCATGAACCGGCCGAACGCGGCCACAAGCCCATGTTGGGTTCTTTGCCCTGTCTCTTCACAATGCGCGAAGAATCAGCTTTTGGGTACATGACAAAAGTCATGTTGGTGCCATGGTCAACAGCCGCCGAATACAATCGGGCCTCGATTTGAACGGAGTGCAGCCGCGAGGGACAACGTTATGCTGCCCGCCATGAGTCTCCACCGGGACTCGAAGTGCCAAAGAGATAGAATGGGTTGGGTTGGTTCCCGGCCCGTTCCGTGACAATCCCCTCGTGAATCTCCGCATAAACATTGGATGAACAGCACCGATCCAGAACTGAAAGCAATGTCCGCGGCCTGCTCCAACTGCGAAGAGCCTGCCTCTAGCGGTGACGGGCAGAGCATGCCGGCGACCCCGTTCGCCCAGCTGGCCCTCATCCTGGGCTGCGCGTTTTACCTTTACGCAAATCTTTTCACGCTGCGCGGCGTTCCGTTCCTCCTCGGCGGAGATCAGGTGATGTTCTGGACCTATGCCCAGCGCATGTTCTTCGGCCAGCGCGTTTACCTCGACTTCTTTGAATTCACGCCGCCGGGCACCGATCTTGTCTACCTCTCGGCATTCAGGTTGTTTGGGCCACGCGTGTGGACAACCAATCTCATCGTGCTCCTCATCGGTGTCGCGCTGACCTGGCTCTGCTTTCGTCTGGCGCTCCATATTATGCCGCGGCCGCGAGCTTCGCTGGCGGCCGCGCTCTTTGCAGTGCTCATCTATGGGAAGCTGCTGAACGGCACCCATCACTGGTTCTGCCAGGTCGCACTTCTGAGCGCCGTCCTGGTGTTGTTACGTCGCCGATCTCTGGCAAGGATCGCCATTGCCGGAGGACTGTTTGGCGTGGCCGCATTCTTCACCCAAACCACGGGAGTCTTCGCCGCCGCGGCTGTCGTGCTTTTCTTTTTCTGGGAGCGTTCCGCCACTCATTCTCCTTTGCGAATTGTTTTGCGTCAGTGCGCTGTGCTCGTGCTTGGCTTCGGCGCTGCTTGGGGCGCTGCGAGCGCTCACTGGCTCGCGACTGTTGGCATCCGCCGCCTTATCTATTTTCAGGTCGTGTTTCCGGCCCGCTTCATGGTCGACCGCTGGAGCGTTTGGTCGCTGGGCCTGCCCAGTCTGCACGCGCCGGGTCAGTTCGCGAACCTCACCCAGATCCTCTTTGTTTACCTGCTTTTGCCTGTCGCCTATTTGATCTGTGGGTTCCTGCTTTGGCGGCGCAGAAGCACTTCGTTTCCCAGCGGCGCTCAAATCGCGTTGCTCACATTCGTTGGCCTGGCAACTCTGCTTGAAGTCGCCCGCAGTCCGAGCTGGCTCCGGCTCTATTGCGCCGCCGCGCCGGGCTTCATCCTTTTCGTCTGGCTCCTCAGCTACACGGGCAAATTGCAATCCTTCATTACGATGTTTCTCTGGATTGCGCTCGTTTGCGCGGCCATTTCCCAGACGCGGTCAAGATATCGGGAGCTGAGCGTAATCGCACACACCCCCGCTGGCGTGGTTGCCACGCGGCCGTCCACCAAAGACGAACTCTTCTGGATTGCTGCCCACACGCGGCCCGGTGATCTCTTCTTCCAGGCTGGCTGGACCAGCCTCTATCTGCCCCTTGCTTTGCGGCATCCGGCCTTCTTCGACATGTTGGAGAACCGCGACACCACGCCGCCTGAGTATGTGGAGTTGACGGTTCGCCAGCTCGAGACGGAGAACGTCCAATACATTCTTTGGTCGCCGACGCTCAACACCTCCAACCCTGTCGCCGGCCCGCAAGCCTACCACCTCGCTCCATTCGTCCAGTTCCTCCATCAGCGCTACCACCTTGTGTGGACCTTCACCGATCTCAACCAGGTTTGGGAACGCAACTGATCCGCACTCGAGCCACTTCGCGGGGTGTGAGCGAAGCCGAGGGATCAGAAACTCGATTGGCCGGGACGGGCAGATTCGAACTGCCGACCCCTCGCACCGCAAGCGGCCTCTGACATTCGCGCAACCCACCCTAACCGGACCCCACGATCACTGACTCCACCAAGGCACAACAAAGTCGTTTCCTTTAACCGCCACGAATCGCAAGACAATGATTTGTTCTTTATGTTGCCAAGATCATTCTCATGTCTTTCGATCCAATCCCGGTAAATACCAGACATAAAGAACTCCTATCTTTTTATCAATCCCTAATCAGCGAGAAAAAGAGCCTTAGGAAAGATTGTTGTTTCGTTCATGCCTTCTTGATGCGGTGACTTCGATGCTGAATGCAGCACTGCTGTCTTCACTCTTTTTGCGGGCGGCGCCGATTTGGCCGGCCGCGCCACAGTCTTAGTAACAACGAACAGGCAGCCTTCTCATTGCCCGTCGGTGAGCCGACACGCGTGTGCGCTCATCCCACGATTCGTGTGTCCACGAACACACAACGAGTTGGCGTTTGATCCGCAATCGATCCCCTGCACTTATGGAAATCGAACAAATGGTTTAGGTGCTCTTTACAGGGTCTGCGATGCAATGAGCTCTGTACTGGAGCGGATCGAGTGACGGACTCATCGACAAAGGCGAGCCAACATCTTTACCGCTGATTGAACAAGTACTCCTGGTCGCCTTTTGAGCGACTTGTCACTCGAATCGGTTGGAACACGAGGCGGAACACATATTCATCACTCCAGACGAAAGCGAGAGGTCATCATGAGAATCATTCTTTGGAAAGCCATGACGCTGACGGCGCTCGCCGTTGGCATGACGTGCGCAGGATTTGCTCAGAGCGCCCCGTCTCAGCCCGGCGATACAGCACGCGTGGAACCGCCGGCAACGCCCAATCCGGGCGGAGACCAGACGCAAGGCTCACCGAGCGCAGCGCAGCCTGAGTTGCAACCAACCGTGACACAGGAGATTGAAGCTCTCAAGAGCCGGATCGACCAACTGGAAAACGAAGTCAAGGAAGAGAAGGCGCGAGCATTAGCGGATAGCACGGATACTGCCGCGCTCAAGGCCGCGGAGACGCAGCTGGTTAACGGAACCGGCAATGCTTTGGCGAGCACCACAAGCCCGGCGATTAGATTGATCCCATCCATGCAGGCCGCTGCGCCGGCCGCTCCACCCGAGATCGGCGCCCAAACCACCACCAAGGGCGAACCATTTCCAGGTGACTGGACCTGGCTTAACAGCAATGGCCACGCAGTTGATAGCCCGATGAGCACCAAGTACTTCACGCCGGAGTTCCGAGCCGACGCCAACTACATCCTCGATTACAACCACCCCAAAGACGACACGATGGGGGGAGCGACGGAGAGCTTCCGCTCCGACGAATGGCAGCTTGAGCAGCTCAGCATCGGCGGCGACATTCGTATAAACAATGTGCGCGGTCGCATCCTGACCATGGATGGCTTGTTCGCGACGACGACGCCACGCAACGACGCCAGTCCGAACCGCGGCCAGTGGGATCTAGCGGGCGCATACAAGTACATCTCAGAGGGATGGGGCGGATATCACTGGGATGTAGCGCACGGGCTGAATGTCGACGCAGGCATTTTCGTTTCCTATATCGGCCTGTTCAGCTACTACAACTTTGACAACTGGACATATCAGCCATCGTTCGTTTCTTCAAACACGCCCTGGTTCTTCAACGGTCTTCGTATCCAGTACTTCCCAACATCAAAATTGAAAATTGAACCGTGGATCATCAACGGCTGGCAGTCTTATGCGCGGTACAACGGAAAGCCGGGGCTCGGCGGGCAGATCCTCTGGCGCCCCAAGCCCTTCCTTGATTTCGTCTGGAACAACTATGGCCTCGGCGAAGACGACGCCGGCTTCCCCGGACGCTCGCGAATCCACGCCGACTACAGCGCGCAGGTGAAGTTTTACGACGACCCAACAAAAATGATGGATAAGATTGCCTGGACAATCACCGGCGATGCCGGTTGCGAATATGGCGGCGGTCCGGCTGTCGGATACTACAACCCCAAAGGCCTGTCGCCTGAGATGGGTTCTGCGGATACCTATGCAGGCGGCGTGAACTGCCACAACAGCCATAACGGCAAGCCCAAGCAGGCATTCATCGGGTGGATGAGTTACCTGCGCTTCTGGTTCCACAAGGATCTTTACGCGCTTACCCTCGGTGGCGGCCAAATGAATAACCCCGGCCGTTACCTAACGCTGCTGCCGCCGATCGATGGTGCCACAGCCATCACCGGAACTCCATACTTTACTGAGAATGCTGGCGACCGCTCCCAAATGCACGACGGAACTGTCACCTTTGACTACATGCCGAGCCAATTCATCACCTTCACGATTGAGGAAGGTTACCGTTACTCCGATGTGCCGTACTGGACTGGCCGTGGCGGAATCACGCCGCCTGGCGGTAACAACGGCGCGCCCGCGCAGTACGCCTGCGCCAGCGGAGCTCCCTCGGGTTGGGGGTATGGAAACCTCGCCTCGGCGGAATCCGCCTGCTTCGTTCTGGGAAATGGGACGGGGGAGGAGCCAGACACCACCTCAATCTGGTGGCCCGACCTGCGAACCAACCAGACCAACACAACCGTAGCGATCAAGGTCCGGTTCTAGTCCCCTGGGGCTCGCCACAAAGAATGACGGGCCCCCAGGATTCTTCCATTGAGCAGCATCGGAGACTCACGCAATTCCGGTGCTGTTCAGGTGCGCCAGCAACCTCCGCCCGGCGCCCGCTCACTCGCGCATAAGTTGCGACATCGATGAGAGCGCCGAACTTATGAACATCCTACGATTCGTTTATGTGCTCCTCACGACGTGCCGTTTGGAATTGTGTTGAAGGACGAGGTATGGGAAACCACGGACCTCGAAGGGCAACGCAAGCAGAGCGCTGATGCCTGTTCGCAGGAATGAAAGTGGAACGCAAGGGTAAGCAATGTTAGAGTTGGCCCTCAATCTCGAGTGGATGGTGTTGGCCATTGCGATGTGCTGGCTGTGGGTACGCCACGCGCGGCGCGAGGGCAGGGGAGGGCCGGCGCAATTTGTCTCCCTGGCGTTACTTCTCGTCATCATGTTTGTTGTGATCACGATGTATGACGACAAGGCGATGGCTCAGAATCCCGCCGAGATACGCTGTTTCCTGCGCGATGATGATTTAGGCGCGCATGCGCACGCCCCTCTTCATCCGGCCGTGGCGTCGACTCCCACGCTTGCCGCGGAAATTCATTTCATCGCGCTGCGCCTCGCTGTGCCTCGCAGCCTCCATGCTCCGACTGTGAAGGTTCCCGTTCTCTCGTCCATTCAGAATCGCCCCCCTCCCGCGGTCTGATTTACCCCTCTCATTTCATCAATCTTCCGACTGGTCTATTTCCTGCAGCTGCTGCGCGATGCAATGCGCATTGGCCGCTTCAGAGAGACTTTGGCTCATAATCCGGCCATGTTAACAATGGCGCCCGCAGTCCGAAAGTATTCGGGCGTCCCGATGGTCGAAAGGCGAAAACGAGGCGGGAATCATATGAAACGCCAAGCTACCAGATTTGTCTTGCTCCCGATAGCACTGGGCGCATGTTTCGCAATCAATGGCTGCAAGAGTAAAACGGCGGATGCCGCCGCAGAAGCTCCGCCGCCGGCCAATGTGATTCCGGGCATGGATCCCTCCTATTTCGCGGTCGAGCATCCGGAGTTGTACCCGGTCGCAACTGCGACCGAATACCAGGCCCCGTCGCAAATGTTTGTGACTGGTACGGTATTTCCGGACATCTCGCGAACTGTCCCGGTGATTTCGCTCGCCTCCGGCCGCGTTGTAGACATTCGCGCTCGCCTCGGCGACACAGTGAGAAAGGGCCAGCTCCTGCTGCGTGTTCGCAGCGACGACATTTCGGGAGGCTTCGACGCCTACCGTAAGGCAATTTCCGATGAGCTCCTTGCGCGCAAGCAGTTGGATCGAGCGAAGGATCTGTACGCGCACGGGGCCATAGCGCAGCAGGACCTGGAGGTGGCGCAAGACAGCGAGGACGACGCCAAGACCACACTCGACACCGCCACCGAGCATCTTCGCCTGCTCGGCAGCGATCCAAACGATCCGAAGGGGATCGTCGATATCACTGCCCCGGTTTCCGGCGTCATCACCGATCAGGAAGTGGCGATTGGGGCGTCTGTACAGGCCTACTCCACGCCGAACCCATTCACGGTTTCGGATCTATCCACCGTTTGGATCGTCTGTGACGTCTACGAAAACGACATGGCCAACGTGCGCGTCGGGGAGCCCGCCGACATCAAGCTGAACGCCTATCCGGACAAAGTTCTCAAGGGCACGATCAGCAATATCGGCCCGATTCTCGACCCGAGTATCCGCACAGCGAAGGTCCGTATTGAAGTGGCTAATCCTGGGGAGATGATGCGGCTGGGTATGTTCGCCACGGCCACTTTGTTCGGTAAGGGGAAGCAGAGCTACGCGACTGTTCCCGCGTCCGCAATCGTCCATCTGCACGACCGCGATTGGGTCTACATCCCTTTGCAAGGGAAATTCAAGCGAGTTGAGGTCGTCAGTGGCGATCAATTACCGAACCAGATGCAGCAGGTTCTATCCGGGTTGCAGCCGGGCCAGCAGGTCGTGACCAACGCCATCAATCTTGAAAATGCGATCGACAACGAATAACACCCGGCTCCGGGGCCCGAGGAAGAAAGCATGATTCGCAAGCTCGTAGATTTTGCTCTCAATAATCGGTACGTGGTGCTGGCGGTTGGGATACTATTGCTCGGCTGGGGGGCGGTGTCGTTTCACAACATGCCCGTCGAGGCCTATCCGGACATCGCCGATAATTACGTGAACATCATTAGCCAATGGCCCGGGCATTCCGCCGAAGAAATGGAACAGCAAGTATCGGTTCCTGTCGAAATTCAGGTGTTTGGGATTCCGCATC
>CAZVYV010000133.1:0-8165 GCA_964630985.1 uncultured Occallatibacter sp. | reverse complement strand
GGCGGCGAGAAGCTGGGCAAGGCTCGCTTCGCGGTCTATGGCAAGAACGCGTATCCCGACGCGACATTTACGCTGCGGCTGAGCTATGGCACGGTCGATGGGTTTCCGTACAACGGAACGATCGCTCCGCCGTTTACCACGTTTTATGGACTGTACGACCGCGCGGCCAGCTTCAGCGACAAGGCCCCGTGGAATCTAACGCCGAAGGAAGAGGCGGCTCGGGACAAGCTCGACTTGTCGAAACCGGTCGATTTTGTCACTACCAACGACATCATCGGGGGCAACTCCGGCTCCCCGGTCGTGGATCGCGACGGTGAGTTGGTGGGGCTGGTTTTTGACGGAAATATCGATTCGCTGGCTGGAGACTTCGTTTACGACGGCACAAAGAATCGCGGCGTTGCGGTTCATTCTGCCGGGATGCTCGAGGCCTTGCGCAAGATCTATGGAGTGGGTGCACTGGCCGATGAGCTCGAGGGTAAGCAGTAGGCTCCGAGACTGAAGAAAGCGGGAGCCGCGTGCGCCCGCTTTTTTCATTTCAGGGCCGGAATGCGGCTTGGGAATTCCGGGAATCGGCTCAATTCGACGTACAATCAAAAGTGGCCGGCAGACCGCGGAGAGGTGGCCGAGCGGTTGATGGCTCCGGTCTTGAAAACCGGCATACCCGAAAGGGTATCGGGGGTTCGAATCCCTCCCTCTCCGCCAGTGGGTCGATAGAATCAACAACTTACAGACAAGAGTCGGAACGGTTTCTCGAATTCGGGCAAACTCGCACGGATTTGACTCGGAAAAAGGACCGGAGAGTATTCTTCGTCTCGGATTAGAGCCAAAGAATTCGTGAATTCCTCCACCAGAGAAGGCGCCAGTCGCCGCTTCGAAATCGAACCAATTGGTTCGAAACCCGGTCTTTGCCACTCGCCGAAGGCTTTCAGTGGAAGAACTGGCGACCGGAAGTCAGCGAATCATCAAGCCAACGGGCGTTTGCAGATGACCCTCTTCTATTTGTTTGTGTTTTGCGTCTAGAGACCGCACGCAAACCTCCAGGTGTTTCGACCGCGCGGACATCTTGGATCCGCTTGGGAATTCAGCTGGCATATCGGACAACATATCGGGCAAATTGAGTTTCGTTGTGAACTCGAGATAACAGGCCATTTGACTCCTTCATCAAAGTGACCACCATCGACCGATGGCATCCGTTCGGGCAAGCGTGCATCTGGCCTTAGCAAGACAGGAAGAAGAGGAACAGCATTTGTTCTTTGGCCTCGCCTTGTGTCCTGCGATCTGCCGACCACGTGGGGCTCGGAGACAAGAGACATCGCGGGTTTATCGTGACAAATCCCTTAATGCCGCTTAGTTCGTGACAAGAGAGCGCCCTGCCGAGTTTCTCGAAGCGCCAGGCATCCTCAATCCTCGGCTAGCACGGTCGAACACGCTGAAATGTCCTCCGAATAGGTTTCAGCATATTTCAGTTGCAGTGTGCAATCAATTTGAGTCTCTGCATCCACCCACTAACCCAGTACATCCAAGTTAGCAACGCAAGGGTTGTCACTTGGTGCGAACGACCGCGCCGTAACGTCCAGTTCACATTTCGAATTTCGAAACGGAAAGTTCGGTAAGACTGCGGGATATGGATGGAGAGTTCCGACTCCTTTTTCCGACCACACATTCTCGTGTTTTTTACGGGTGGAATGGTTCTGGGTGGTGCGCGTCATTTCGCGCTCGTTCTTTTCTCGGCGCCGATGCGGCGTCGATCATCACGCCACTTCAAACCAACGAGAGCAGCATGACTACACAAACACTAGAGACTACCGGGCGAGAGACTACCGTCACCTTCGCGAAGACCGCACCGCCGGAATGGTTATTGGCTTTCTGGAAAGAAATCGATGACAAGGCCTATGGCAAAGGTTTCGACTGCTTTACGGAAGACGCAGTTTGTAATCTTGGCGTTGCGGATTGGCATGGACGCGAAGCAATCCGGACGAACCTGAAAGCATTCATTGACAAGGGCTTTACCGCGCATCACGAGGTGGTGGAGTATTGGGATGGTGGGCCGCTGAAGGTCTTTCGAGGAACCGTGACCATGAGACCAGACGATCCCAGCAAGAGCACTGTAAAACCTTCCATGGCACATTTCTTCTACATGGACAAGAATGACCCAACCAAAGTGAGCCGCTGGATCGGAGCGGTGGGGCCTGTCGCATTTTGATCGCCCAGCAATGATGGTCTGCAGGCAATCCAGGCCATCCGCAAATCATGTTTCATCGTCATCAGAAGAGGAGTTAATCAGACTTTAGATTGGACCTGATTTTCCTAAAGACACTTACATGCCGCACGTAGCCAATTCAGGTTTGTGAATCCATGCTCGCCGCTGGTTCATCCAAAGCCCCATAAGTAAGCGTACGCAGCTAGCGTGAACGCCGCGCCGTAAAGCCCATTTCCGATTTCAAAACTCGAACGGAGAATTCGACATGACTGTGCGACACGGATGGAGAGCCATCACTTCTCTTAACTACTGCGCAATTTTCGTGGCAATTATGGGTGCGATCGCTCTTGGAAGTGGAATGCTCTCGGGATGCGGAAACCACGTAAGTGCTGCGTCCGAGGGCACCCTTCCATTGATGAAGGTCACGGTCGTACGGGCCGCGTTGAGTGATGTGCCCATAACGGGTGAATGGGTTGGCACACTTGATGGATACGTGAACGCGCAGATTCAACCGCAGGCGAACGGATATCTCATTCGCCAGGATTATCTCGAAGGTTCACAGGTTCAAGAGGGGCAGATTTTGTTCGAGATCGACCCTCGCCCGTTCGAGGCGGCGCTTCAACAGGCACAAGGTCAATTGGGCCAGGCACAGGCGCAGCTTGCTCTCGCACAAATCAACGTGAACCGCGACACGCCGTTAGCGGAAGCGCGTGCGATTGCCCAAAGCCAACTTGACAACGAAATTCAGCAGAAGGCGCAGGCAGAAGCCGCCGTGCAGACCGCGGAGGCCGCGGTTTCGACGGCGAATTTGAATCTCGGCTTCACCAAGGTGCGGTCTTTGATTACCGGCGTCGCCGGGCAAGCTACCACGCAGGTCGGAAATCTCGTTAGCACCCAATCCGTTCTGACGTCGGTGTCACAGCTCAATCCAATCAAGGTCTATTTTTCAATCTCCGACAGTGAGTATCTCGCGCTTACAAAACAGGCAAGCTCCGGTGGCAGCGACCTTCTTCGCGGCGGGTCGAAGATTCCGCTCACGCTGACGCTTTCCAATGGGGAAGTCTATCCGCAAAAGGGGTACGTGGTTTTTGTGGATCGCCAGTTGAATGCGCAGACCGGCTCGATTCGCATCGCTGCGGCCTTCCCAAATCCGGGAAACATTCTTCGTCCCGGGCAGTTCGGCAGAGTGAAAGCAGCGACAGAGGTTCGCCGCAACGCGATCCTTGTTCCTCAGGCGGCAGTCAACGATTTCCAGGGTCAGGAACAGGTGTACACCGTCGCCCAAAACAATACGGTCCACGTAAATAACGTGACGCTGGGTCCGCAGTTTGGCGACGACTGGATCGTGGAAAGCGGTCTTAGCGGCGGGTCGGTGGTCATTACCGACAACGTCCAAAAGCTACGCGAAGGAGAGCAGATCACGCCGGAAATGTCGGAACAACAGGCCGCAGTGACGCAGCCGACGCAATCGGGGGGAAGGTAACCAATGTCGAAATTTTTCATACGCCGCCCAATTGTCGCAATCGTCATCGCCATTATCACTGTCGTGGTGGGCTTGGTCTCATTGCTTACGCTGCCTATTTCGCAATATCCGGACATCGTTCCGCCTGAGATTCTGGTGACCGCAACCTACCCTGGCGCGGATGCAAAGACTGTCAGTCAGGCAGTGTCGACGCCGTTGGAACAACAAATGAATGGCGTGGACAACATGATCTACATGGATTCCGTCAGCGCCAATAACGGCGTGGACCAGATCTTTGTTGATTTTGATGTAAAGACAAATCCCAATATTGATCAGGTTCTCGCGCAGTTGCGAGTGGATCAGGCACAGTCACAACTGCCGGCGCAGGTTACCACTGCCGGCCTCACCGTGCAGAAAGCCCTGACATCGCCACTCATGCTTGTGGCCATCAATTCACCGACAGGTGAATTGAGCCAGGATTTTCTAACGAATTACGCCATCATCAATCTCCAGGACCAGCTCGCGCGAGTAAAGGGCGTTTCTCGTGTGCAGGTTTTCGGCGGCCAATATGCATTGCGAGTATGGGTCGAGCCTGACAAACTTGCCAAGCTCGGCGTCACGGCAACCGATGTTATCCAAGCGATCCAGACCCAGAACAATGTGAACCCCGCTGGACAGATTGGTGGCGAGCCGATTCCGAAGGGCCAGCAATTCACTTACACCGTCCGCACGCAGGGACGTCTGGTGACGCCAGAAGAATTTGGAAACATCATTCTCCGAGCTAATCCTGACGGTTCGATCCTGCATCTCAGCGATGTTGCCCGCATCGAACTCGGAGACCAGGCATACGGAGTTTCGGCTCGCTACAACCAGGCTCCATCTGGGGTCATGGCAATTTATCAGCTCCCGGGCTCCAACGCGGTGGAGACTGCCGCGGCGGTGAACCAGCGCATGAAGGAGCTCGCGGCAACTTTTCCGCCGAGCATCTCTTACAGCGTTCCACTGGACACAACCAAGGCAGTTACGGCCGGTATCCACGAGATATTGCTGACCCTATTCGAGGCGCTTGGCCTGGTAGTCCTGGTCGTGTTCATCTTTCTGCAAGGCTGGCGGGCGACGCTCATTCCTCTTCTCGCGGTGCCCGTCTCGCTCATCGGCACCTTCATCATCTTTCCCGCGCTTGGATTTTCGATCAACACGCTTTCACTGTTCGGCCTTGTCCTCGCCATTGGCTTGGTGGTCGACGACGCCATCATCGTTGTCGAGGCCGTGGAACATCACATCGACGAGGGTATGGATCCCAAGTCGGCAACCGAAAAAGCAATGCAGGAGGTGGGAGGCCCCGTCGTCGCCATCGCGCTCATCCTTGCGGCCGTCTTCATCCCGACTGCTGCTATTCCGGGAATCACTGGCCGCATGTATCAGCAATTCGCTGTCACGATTGCGATTTCAGTTCTGATCTCAGCCTTTAACGCGCTTACACTCTCGCCTGCCCTGTCCTCACTGCTTTTGAAACCACGGCAGGAGGGGCGCAAGAAAAGTTTGCTCGCAAGGGGATTTGGCCAATTCAACAAGCTCTTCGGGCGCACTACAGATAGGTTTGTGAATACCTCTCGCGTTCTCATTCACAAATCCGCTTTTGCCATGCTTGGCCTCATCGTGGTTGGAGCGATCGCAGTGTTTCTGGGAAGCACCCTTCCCGGGGGATTCATTCCGACTGAGGATCAGGGCTATATGTTCCTTGCGCTGCAACTGCCCGACGGCGCTTCGGCGCAACGAACGGATGCCGCGGAGCAGAAAATAAGCGACGCGCTTTTGAAGACTCCCGGCGTCGAAGGAGTCATCGCAGTCAACGACTTCTCGCTGCTGACCCAGGTACAGAGCACCAACTCAGGATTCTTCTTTGTAAACCTCAAGCCGTGGGCGGTCCGCAAGAGCAAAGAGGAACAACTCGAATACATTCAGAACAACCTGCAGAAGCAGCTTGCAGAAAATCCGGATGGCATCGCCTTCGCGTTTCCGCCGCCCTCCATTCCGGGCATCGGAACTTCAGGCGGCGTAACGATGATTCTCGAAGACCGCTCGGGTTCAGACGATCCGACGACGCTGTCGAAGAACGTCTTCACGTTTCTCGGCGCCATTTCCAAACGCCCCGAGATTGCCGCAGCGATTCCGTCTTATGAACCGGCAGTTCCCCAACTCTACGCCGATGTGGACAGGGAGAAGGCCCTTCAGCAGCAGGTGGACCTCAGCAATATCTACACCACCATGCAGACTTTCATGGGCGGATATCTGGTGAACTACTTCAACCGATTCGGCCGGCAATGGCAGACATACGTTGAAGCTGACGGCTCGTCAAGAACGAGCATCGCCAACATTGACCAGTTTTATGTGCGCAGCGCCAACGGGAGCCAGGTGCCGCTGAACTCACTTGTGAAAGTCAGCCGGACTACGGGACCCGAATTCATCTACCGATTCAACGAATTCAACGCTGCGCAGCTAAACATTACAGGCGCGCCCGGATACAGTTCCGGCCAGGTGCGAAAGGCGCTCGAAGAGGTCTTCCGCGAGACCATGCCGCCGGGCACAGGGTTTGACTATTCGGGTATGTCGTTCCAGGAACAGCAAGCGGAAAAAGGCGTTCCATCGTGGGCAGTGTTCGGGTTGTCACTGGTCTTTGTGTTCCTGATTCTTGCTGCTCTTTACGAAAGCTGGACCCTGCCCTTCAGCGTTCTTCTTAGCACGCCTGTCGCCATCCTCGGTGCATATCTGGCGCTTCATGCCCGGCAGTTTGAAAACGACATCTTCGCAACCATCGGGCTCGTGATGCTCATTGGACTGTCGGCCAAGAACGCCATCCTGATCGTCGAATTCGCGAAGATGAACTACGAACGCGGCGAAAGCATCTGCGAAGCCGCTTTGGATGCTGCCCGCTTGCGTTTTCGGCCGATCGTTATGACCGCTTTGGCGTTCATTGTCGGGTGCTTGCCCTTGTGGGCCGCGAGCGGTTCCGGTGCTGCCTCCCGGCGAATCCTCGGTACTGTGGTCGTCGGTGGTATGACCCTCTCCACCGTCCTTGGCCTCATCTTCATTCCTGTGACGTTTGCTGTAGTCGAGTACCTCTCGCATCGCTTCGTCAGAGGCGGAGAAGGCACCACGATGGACTCGATCTGTGGTCCCGGCGTCCCATCGGGCCGGCCTGCCGATCCACTTGTAGCTCGCGCCGAAGCGCAAAGAGGCCAGGCATGATGAGACATCAGACTCTGTTGCGCTTGAGTTTTCTCTTTCTCGCAAGTGCGGTCGGTCTTCTTGCCGGTTGCACCGTCGGCCCAAAATACGTACGACCCAATGTCACGGCGCCTCCTGTCTTTCGTGGAGCGGATGATACGCCGATCACAAGCGACGTTAAGAACTCGTTAGGCGATGAACAATGGGCTGCGGTTTACCGCGATCCCGAGTTACAGGAACTGATCCGTAAGGCTCTCGCCAATAACTACGACGTGCGGATTGCGGCACGGCGCATTCTTGAAGAACAGGCCCAGGTCAGGATCGTCCGCTCGCAAGAGTTCCCAACCGTCACCGTCGGGGGCACAGGGATAGGCGCAAGTCTGCCAACTTCGCTTGGCACACAACTTCCCAATCCTCTGGTTGATGGATCGCTGAACGTTTCAGCTGCGTGGACGCCGGATTTCTGGGGCTACTACCGCAAACAGACTGAGGCTGCACGCGCTCAGCTACTGGCGCAGGTTTGGGCGCAGCGCGCGGTGCAGCTTACGCTTGTGCAGCAGGTAGCGACGGCTTACTTGCAGATTCGGGCGCTCGACGCGCAACTTGAGATCACAAGAGAGACTCTGAAGGCAAGGGAAGACTCGGTCGCCCTCACCAGGAAACTGGAGAGTGGGGGCTCAGTGCCTCTGTCGGATGTCAGGCAAGCGGAGCAATTGCTCTACACGGCGACCTCAGAGATACCGCAACTCGAAGAGCAGATTCAACAACAAGAGAATGCCATCTCTCTGCTGCTGGGAGAAAACCCCGGGCCGATCAGTCATCAGGACCCCAATGCGCTCGCTCCCCCACCCCAGGATCTTCCCACAGGGTTGCCTTCGCAGCTTCTCGAGCGGCGGCCCGATATCGAGCAGGCTGAAGCGACACTGATCGCTGCTAACGCACAAATCGGCGTGGCTCGCGCGCAGTTCTTCCCAAACTTGTCTATAAGTGCGTCGGGTGGTGTCAGCGGCGACAGTCTCTCGAGTCTTTTCGGCACAAGCGGGAAAACCATCTACGGCCTTGGCACGCTGACTCAGCCGCTCTTCGAAGGAGGGAAACTTCGCGGGCAGCTACAGCTTTCAGAGCAGACCAAGGAAGAGATGGTGCTCAATTATCAGAAGACCATTGCCGGGGCTTTCCGCGATGTGTCGAATGCGCTGATCGCGCTGAACAAGGAGCGCGCCTACCGAGAGCAGCAGGAGAAACTCGTTGAGGCTGCGAGAGACGCAACGCGGC
>CAZVYV010000132.1:0-8229 GCA_964630985.1 uncultured Occallatibacter sp. | reverse complement strand
CGCATCCCTCGCCGGACGGAAAATCGATCCTGATCCTCTCCTATGACAAGGATGTGAGCGGGCACGCGGCCAACAAGGACGTGACCTTGCGGATCATCAACGTTGCCGACGGCAAGATTCGCGACCTGGTGCAGATTGTGGGCGGGTCCGGCACAGACAACGTGCCCAACTGGGCTCCGGACGGCGCGCACTTTGCCTTTGTGAGCTACCAGCTTCTGCCCGCGGATGACGGGGGTTCGACGCAGTGAAGGCGCGCCAGATCAGCGAATCAGCAGGCGGGTTGATGGTAGAGTGTTGTGTTTTCCGCCCTGTCGAGTGTTTTCGATCTCTGATCTCTGATCTCTGAACCTTGGTCTCTGGTCTCTGTTATTTCCCGATCACATCAATCGGCACTGCAATCGTTTTGGGCGGCATACACTCGTTCTGGTCGCAGGCCTGGTAGTGCAGCTTGGCCTGCACCAGGTGATTACCCGGCGCGGCAACGATGCGCGCCTGAATGTCGAACTCGCCGGTGTACACGCTCAGTTTGGTCGAGGGATCGAAGGCCAGAGAAATGATTTTGCCGGGTGGGTAAGTAGCCGCTCCGAGCCGGACGCCCATCCCGTCCGGAATCGAAAAATCCGTCGCGATCAGGAACTTGTCGCTCGGCGTGTGCGAGTTGATGTGAAGCCCCTGCGCAACGCGGAAATGCAATGTGACCGGTGTCGCCCTACCGGCAGGGATGCTCACCTGCTCTGGAAAAAGGTATTGCACAGCCTCTGTCTTAAGCACGGAGCTGTTCCGTGGCGAATCGGAAACGAATTGGCCGTGCGCCCCAGCCGCCAGCCCAGTCGCCAGCATCGCTATTTGAATCATCTTCGTCATCTCAAGCACCGATCGAAATCTCCGGCGAAGCGTATGCCGCGTGCTGACTCGCCGACTTACTGGTTTTCAAGCGCCTTTTTGATGTTGCCCTCGATGTCGCTCTCCGAGGTCAGCCCCACAGTCGCCACGACCACTCTTCCGCTGCGATCGACGAAGAACGACGCCGGCAGATCGTCGAGTCCGCCGTACTCGCGGCTGATACTGTCGCCGTCGAGCAGCACCGGATACGAAATCTTTTCCTCACTGACAAACTTGCCGGCCGCCGCCTGGGCCTTGGCCCATCCAGCCTTGTCGCCTGGCTCGAGGTCGTCGCCTTCGGTATCCACGCCCAAAACCTCAAAGCCCTGCGCTGCGTATTTGTCGCGCAGCTCGACGATCCATGGCGTCTCCACCTTGCAGGGGCCGCACCAGGTCGCCCAAAAGTTGATCATCACGGCCTTTCCCTTGTAGCTCGCGAGGGAAACTTTGCTGCCGCCGAGGTTCTCAAGCGCGAAGGCAGGTGCGGGCTTGCCGTCGAGCGGCGAAACAAAGTTCATTGCATCGCCGCCGGGAGCCGGTACGAGATCGCCTTGCCCGGCGTGGGCCAGCAGTTTTTCGGCGGCCTGCTTGCGATACTCCCAGTTGGCCCAACCCGCCCAGGCAAAGATCGCCAGAATAAAGAGGACAGCAATAAGAACAATCGTGTTTCGGCGCAACGGCATCGACCTCGTAGAACTATTGTACGAGGGGAAACAGAGATCAGAGATCAACGGTCAGAAGTCAGGGACTAGACCGCATCTGCGTAGTTGGAGGCAAGCGGATCGCGGATCTCAGGCCGTTGTTACTATCAAGCTTTGGCACAACTTCGATCTCTCATCTCTGTTCTCTGGTCTCTGTCTTTGTTAGCATGAAATGCCAATGAGCACACCCGGGCCAAAGAGCACCTCCGGAACCGTCGAGCCGTTCCAGCCCGCGTCGCTGGTGCGCACCGAGGCCGCCGCGCTCTTGGCGCTCGCCACGCGCCTCGATGGGCCGATGGCCGATTCCTTTGCACAAGCTGTCGACATGATTGTGCGTTGCGGCGAGCAAAATGGCCGCGTCGTGGTCACCGGCATGGGCAAGAGCGGCATCATCGCGCAAAAGATCGCCGCTACGCTCAGCTCCACTGGCTCTCCGGCGCTTTTCCTGCATCCCGCCGAAGCTGTTCACGGCGATCTGGGCGTTCTGATGGCGGGCGACGTTGTGATCGCGCTGTCGGCATCTGGAGAAACCGAGGAGATTCTGCGCCTGTTGGCCACGGTCAAGCGCAAAGGCGACGCGCTCATCAGCTTTTGCTGCAATCTGCAATCAACTCTGGCTGCAGCCAGCGAAGTAGCCCTCGACTGCTCGGTGGAACGCGAGGCCTGCGGACTCAATCTCGCTCCAACCGCCTCAACCACGGCGATGCTGGCTCTTGGCGACGCGCTGGCCGTTGCAGTGAGCTTGCGAAAGGGCTTCCGCGCTGAGGATTTTGCGGAGCTGCACCCAGGCGGCAAACTGGGAAAGCAACTGGCCAAGGTTCGAGACCTGATGCACGCCGGCGGAGACGTTCCTGTTGTTGCGCCGTCGACGACGATGGCCGACGTGATCTTCGAGATGTCGTCAAAGAAGCTGGGCATGACGACGGTGCAGGAGTCGGGCCGTCTGCGCGGCGTGATCTCCGACGGCGATCTGAGACGATTATTGGAGCGCGAAGGCGGCGCAGCGCTCGGAAGGACGGCCGGCGAGGCGATGAATGCGCACCCGCGCACCATTGCTGCCGAGGAACTGGCGGCCAAGGCGCTCGCAATTCTCGAAGAGCGCAAGATTACATCGCTTGTTGTCGTCGATGCGTCACAAAACGTCGAAGGCGTCGTTCATCTGCATGATCTGTGGGGCGTGGAGCTGATTTGAGTTTGCCTCGAATCGCAAACGTCATCGATACTGCGGCGCCAGCAGCGCAATCACTTCCAGGTCGCGGTCCAGAATGACCGAGTTGTCGGGCTTGGATGCGTCGTAGTGAACCTGAACGTGCTTGTCCTTGACCTGACGCACGAATTCATCGGCCTCTTCTTCCCGGCGAAAATGGTGGACGTGCTTTCCCGAACGGTACTCTCCCACGTAATACGTGTAGGTAAGCTCGACCCAGTAGCGCATCCCTTGCTTATGGACCTTCCCGCTTTGGATCGTTCCGTCGGTAGCGGGCCATCCGGCCATCGCTTTTTTCTGTCGCCATTTCTGGTAAAGCTTCCGCACCCCAAACGCCGCAAGCGCGCCGGGGATAATTCCGCCCATCTTGAGCAGCTTGACCAGGACAAACATGATCTCTGCCCATGGGATGTGGTGGAAATTCATGCCTGAAAGTATGCCACACGGCCGAACTTAGCGACGTGAGCCGCAAGTGGGCCCTCTCAAACAGACCTGCACGCCGGACATTTAGAATGGAAACTGCTTTTATTTGCCTTGCGTTCGCCCCCGCGAACGAGAAAGTTCGCACAACATTTCTATGCATCGTTGGTCGAAGCTCTTCATCCCGACTCTGCGCGAGGCCCCGGCGGATGCCGAAGTGGCCAGCCACAAGTTTCTCCTTCGCGCGGGCTACATTCGCCAGCTCGGCGCCGGCATCTATAACTACCTCTTCATGGGCCAGCGCTCACTGAACAAGATCATCGGGATTGTGCGCGACGAAATGGACCAGATTGCACAGGAGTTCTACCTGCCCGGGATTGTGCCGCGCGAACCGTGGGAGGAGAGCGGCCGCTGGACGACGATGGGCGAAAACATGTTCCGCCTGAAAGACCGCAAGGGCGCGGACCTGTGCCTGGGCATGACGCACGAAGAGATCATGACCACGATCGCTCGCGGCGAATTGCGAAGTTATAAGCAGTTGCCGCAGATCTGGTACCAGATACAGACCAAGTTCCGCGACGAGCCGCGGCCGAAAGCCGGCCTGCTGCGCGTACGGCAGTTCATCATGAAGGACAGCTACTCCTTCGATATCAACAAAGTGGGCCTCGACCGCAGCTTCGATCTGCATGACCGTGTCTATCGCGTCATCTTCACCCGTTGCGGCTTAAAGTTCGTCGCTGTCGAGGCCGATTCGGGTGCCATGGGTGGTTCGCAGTCACAGGAGTTCATGGTCTACACCGATGCCGGCGAGGACCTGATCGCGAGTTGCCCGGTTTGCAAGTACGCTGCAAATCTTGAAAAAGCAACCTCACGGCTCGATGCGGTCCTCGAGATGGCTCCGACCGGAGGCGGAAGCCCGGAGCTTGTGCATACGCCGGGATGCGCCTCGATCGTCGATGTGGCCGTGTTCTTCAAGATTTCGCCGGCCTCCGACATCAAGTGTGTCGCATATATGGCGTCCATCGCCGCCGAATGGAAACCCGCCGTCGTGTTCCTGCGGGGTGATCATCAAGTCAACGAAGCGAAATTGGCGGCGGTTCTTTTCGCTTCGGAACTGAGGCCGATGCAGGCGGATGAGATCGATGACGTCTTTCACGCGCCCGCCGGTTTCCTCGGGCCCATTGGCCTTCATCCGGCAAACAAAGAAAAGTTCAATGAGGCGCTGTCCCAGGATGTTCTGGGAGCCGAACATGGCGAGGCCTCGAGAAAGCATCGCCTCGGATTCCTTCATTCCGGAGTTGGGGAGCGGTCACCTTTCGTCATCGTCGATCGCTCACTCGAGGGCCGCAAGAATATGGTTTGCGGAGCAAACAAGCTTGACTACCACTTGCGTAACGTAACGCCGGGCCGCGATTTTACCTGGACGCTCACCGCCGACGTTCGCAGCGTGAACCAGGGTGAAGGCTGCCCGACGGAGGGATGCGCGGGCAAGCTCGTCGTCGGCAAAGCTGTCGAGGTCGGCCACATCTTCAAGCTCGGCTACAAGTACTCGGAGTCGATGGGCGCGCGGGTTCTGGATGAAAACGGAAAAGAAGTAACGCCCATCATGGGCAGTTACGGTATCGGCATGGAGCGCATCCTCACAGCAGCCATCGAGCAATCGAATGATGCCAACGGCTTTTGGCTGCCGTCGACGATCGCGCCGTTCACCGTTGTGGTCACCGTTACGAACGTGGGCGATTTTTCACTGCGCGCCACCGGCGAAAAGCTCGCTGTCGAACTGGAAGGGGCGGGCCTGGATGTGCTGCTCGATGACCGGGACGAGCGCGCAGGCGTCAAATTCAAGGATGCGGATCTGGTTGGCATTCCTTATCGGATCAACGTGGGCAAAAAGGTCGCGTCGGGTCAGGTAGAACTGGTAACGCGTGCGACGAGCACCAGCGTCGATGTCGCGTTGGGCGAGGTGGTAACGCTGGTGAGGAAGCGCGTCGAGGAAGAAAAGTTGCTGGCAACCAGCCTCTAGCGGTTTCAAGGAGCGCAATGGCATTACGAGTCCGAATCCCGAATTCACAATCGGGACATTACCTCAGGAATCGCATTCTGCTGAGCTTGCTCGGCGTCGTTGTTGTCGCTTTCGTCATTGGCGCGTCGGTATTCGCCTATTTCTATGTCAAGTATGAGGGCATCGTCGATGAGCGGCTGAAGCAGCCGATCTTCGCCAGCACCGCGCAGATCTATGCCGCGCCGCGCGAGGTGCGCCCGGGGCAAAAGCTCACCATACGCTGGGTCGCCAATGAACTGCATGATGCCGGCTATACGGGCGACGGTGCGGCGCAAGCTTCGCAGTTGGGAACTTATAGCGAAGGCGTGCAGCAAATCACGGTGAGCCCTGGCCCGCAGTCTTATCACGCGCCCGACAGCGCCACCATCCACATAAGCGCCGGCACGGTTAACTCAATCACCGACGCACATGGCCAGCAGCTTTCCAGTTATGAACTCGAACCGTTGCTCATCACCGGACTGAGCGAAGGCGTGCAGCGCACCAAGCGCCGCGTGCTCACCTACGACGAGATTCCGCCAAACCTCGTGCAGGCAGTCATCGCTATTGAAGACCGTCGCTTCTTTGAGCATGGCGGAATCGACTACTGGCGCATCCTCGGCGCGATGCGCAATGACATATTCCACCTTCATCGCTACGAAGAGGGTGCGTCCACCCTTACGCAGCAGCTTGCTCGCGGGTTCTTCCTCACGCCCGAGCGCACCTACTCGCGCAAAATGCGCGAGGCTGTGATCAGCATTATCCTCGAGCACCGCTTCGACAAGAAGCAGATCTTCGCCATGTACGCGAACGAGATTCCTCTCGGCCAGATCGGCAGTTTTTCCATTGACGGATTCGGCGAGGCGTCGCAGGACTATTTCGGCAAAGATGTAAGCCAGCTTAATCTGTCGCAGTGCGCATTGCTTGCCGGGCTGATCCAAAGCCCCAGCCGGCTGAATCCCTTCCACCATCCCGAGCGCGCGATCGAGCGCCGCAATCTTGTCCTTGACTCAATGGTTGAAACGGGCGCCATCACTAAGGAAGAAGCTGAGTCCGCCAAGTCTGAGCCGCTCCATTTGGTGTCTTCAAGCGTGGACGAAAGCGAAGCGCCGTACTTTGTCGACCTGGTGCACGATCAGTTGACGCAGAGGCTCGGCGACCGCGACTTCAACCGCGAAGGCCTGCGCATTTACACCTCGCTCGATCCCGATCTGCAGCGCCTGGCAACGCAGGCGGTCAACTCCACAATCCATGTCGTCGACGAGCAGATTGACGCCGTCCATGCGCGGGACAAGAAGCTGGGTAAGCCCTACGTCTATCCCCAGGTGGCGCTGATCGCGCTCGATCCTCATACCGGCCAGGTGCTGGCACTGGTGGGCGGGCGCAGCTACGGAACGTCGCAAGTGAATCATGCGGTGGCGCACCGGCCAACGGGATCGATTTTCAAGCCGTTTGTCTATGCGGCTGCGTTTCAAACCGCGATCGAGGGCACGATGTTACCCGGCCAAACCAAACTCTTTTCGCCAGTGACCATCCTCGACGACACGCAGCAAACCTATGGCGCAGGCACCGACTATGAGTACACTCCGCACAACTTCGAAAGCGAGTTTTACGGGCAAATGACTGCCCGCCTGGCTCTGATGCGATCCGACAACAATGCAACCATCGGACTGGCAAGCATCGTGGGCTTCGATCGCGTAGCCGCCCTGGCTCGCGATGCCGGCATCAAAAGCGCGCAAGGCACGCCTTCCATGGCGATCGGTTCTTACGATGCCACGCCGCTCGATATGGCCGGCGCGTACACCGTCTTCTCCAATGGCGGTGTACACATCGATCCGTGGATGCTGGCGAGTGTCCGCACGCCCACCGGCGACATCGTCGAAGACTATACGCCCACCACAAGGCAAGTGCTCGATCCACGCGCAGCTTTCCTCACCACCTACATGATGGAAGCTGTTCTCGGCGGCAACGGGAGCGATCCCTGCACGGTCGGGGGACGAGATTACTGCGGAACCGGCGCCGGCGTTCGCAACATGGGATTCACCGCTCCGGCAGCGGGCAAGACCGGCACCAGCCACGATGCCTGGTTTGCCGGATTCACCTCGAACTTGTTGTGCATCGTGTGGGTGGGCAACGACGATTACACCGAGCTTGACCCCGAAAACCGTGGCCGCATTCAAGGCGCGCGTGTTGCTGCTCCCATCTGGGCCGATTTCATGAAGCAGGCAGTGCAGTTGCCGGAGTACTCCGACACCAACGACTTCAAGCCGCCCGACGGCGTCCAGATTCAGACCATCGATAAGGCCACCAACCTGTTGGCCGATGCCTCTTGCCCCGACGACTTCTCCGCGGCGTTCCTTGACGGTACAGCTCCAACCGATACCTGCGACCACAAAAGCGGCATGAACGGCGACGACCACCGCAACATCTTTCAGAAGATTTTTGGAATTGGCAAGCCTTCGAACTAGCATCGCTCTCATCCAACCGGTTTTGAAGGGGCACGGCTTCAGCCGTGCGGAAAAGCCGCATGAATATTCGGCTTTAGCCATCGAGGGAAGTTTCTTAAGCTGGCCAAGTTACTGATGCGTCGAAGTCTAGCGCCTCGGCTTCTTTATCTCTGGCACGCGGCGTGGCCGCTGTTTTGCTGAGACTGAGCGGATCACAAGCGTTCCACGCCCTGCGGCCGGCAGTGGTGCCTTCCCCTGTGCTGCCGCCGCGCGAATGAGCGCTTCAACCGCGGGCTTGCTTAAATCGCGCGCACTTTCAAGCCGTATGAACCGATTCTGATTACCGCCGCCGAGCAAAATTCCCGCCGGATCGGGAAGCGTGGAACCCCAGTAGAACGCGAGCCGCACGCCATGCGCATCGGCCACAAGCGAAACGAAGCTGTCTGAGGGCCGGAACGTTGGGCTATAGCCGATGACGAAAAAGTTGTAATTGTCGTAGACGAGTTCATTCGCCGTGGGCACTCGTTTGCGAAG
>CAZVYV010000131.1:0-8235 GCA_964630985.1 uncultured Occallatibacter sp. | reverse complement strand
ACCGTAAGGGGAAGGGAAGCGTCAAGCATGGTGTTCATTACGTCGACAAACGGAACGTGCGAAACGATCACCCGGAAAAGATCGGGCCGCATGTTCACGATCGCGCCCATCAGGAGCCCTCCCGCCGAGCCGCCCTCAGCCGCCACGCGCGCCGGATCGCCATAACCCTCTGCTGTGAGGTGTTCCACGCAGGCAATAAAATCCGAAAACGTATTGCGCTTCACCAGCATCTTTCCTGCGTCATGCCAAGGCTCGCCCATGTCGCCGCCGCCGCGAATGTGCGCGTAGGCCATCACCATGCCGCGGTCGAGCAGGCTCAAACGATTCGAACTGAAGCCGATAGGCAGCGAGTAGCCATAGGACCCATAGCCATACACATACAGTGGATTTTTCCCAGGCTCGCGCTTGTCTCTGCGATACACAATCGAGACCGGAACTTCGACCCCATCCGGCGCCTTCGCACGAACGCGTTCGCTTGCGTAGAGCGTGCGGTCGAATCCGCCAGGAACTTCCAGCTGCTTGAGCAGCGTTGACACACTCGTCGCCACGTCATACTCGTACACAGAGCTTGGCGAGACGAGCGATTGATAGGCATAGCGAAACGTGGTCGCGTCAAAGATTCGATTAATATGCGGATGTGCGCTATAGGCCGGCTCAGGAAAGGCGATCTCGCCGCTGGGAGCCGCTTCCGCGCTGTCGCCGGCGAACTTCCAAAGCCTTAGCCGCGGCAACCCATCCTCGCGTTCGCAGGCAACAAAGAATCCCGCGAAGAGATCCACGTCCTCGAGCATCACTGCATCACGGTGCGCGATCCGTTCGGTCCAGTGTTCGCGGTCGGGCGTGGCCTCCGGCGCTGTCACCAGCCGAAAGTTGCGTCCGCGATCGTTCGTCCGAATGAACCACAGCCCATTGCGGTGGTCGATCGAGTATTCGTGCTCGTCTTCGCGCGCCGCAATCAGCGAAAAATTCCCTGTCGGTTCGTCTGCACCGAGCACCCGCGCCTCGCTCGTCGTGTGACTGGCCGACTCCACCACGATGTACTTTCCGTCGCGCGTCCGCCCCACGCCAAGGTTGAATCGCTCGTCGTCGTCCTGATAAACCAGCGCGTCATCCACGTGCGCCGAGCCGAGCAAGTGGCGCCAAACCTGGAACTGCCGCTTCTGCTGCTCGTCTTCGACGGTGTAAAAAAGCGTTCGATTGTCCGCGGCCCAGACCACGGACCCAACGCGCTCAACCTCGCCCGCCAGCGTTTCGCCGGTTTCAAGGTCCTTGATGCGCAGTGTGTACTGGCGAAAGCCCTTGGTGTCGGTCGTATACGCAAGCAAGCTGCCATCATCTGTGAGATCGGTGTCGCCAATGGAAAAAAACGCATGCCCCTTCGCGAGCTCGTTCCCATCGAGGACCACTTCTTCTCTGGCCCCTTCGTCCGGTCCCGCTGGCCCACCGCGCTTCCGGCAATGGATGCCATACTGCAGACCCTCCTCGGTGCGCGTGTAGGACCACCAGGCGCCGTCGCGGTAAGGAACCGACACGTCGGTCTGCTTCACATGGCTCAGCATCTCCTGGTAAAGCTCTTCGCGCAGGCCGGCCAGCGGCGCCATCACTGCGTCGCCATAAACATTCTCCGCATCCAGGTACGCCGTCACATCCGGGTTCCCCTTGTCGCGCAGCCAGGCGTAGTCGTCCGATAGCAGCACTCCGTGCATGCGCGTTTCGGTGGGTATTTTGCGTGCAACGGGGGGCGAAGGATGCGGATTCTGGCTCATTTCTATCCCAGTGTAGAGCCTCGAGCCTTGGGAACTGACCGCCCGCCGCCAACGTACAATAGAGGAGGAATGGAAGGCCTTCGCCGCGCGCGTTTTACCATGTTCCTGCCGTTGCTGGCGGTCCTTTTCGCATTTCTTCCAAGTCCCTCGCAGGCTCAGGCTGTTTCAAGTCTGCCCCAACCCACCGACTACGTCAGCGACTTTGCCCACGTGCTTTCGCCTGATGCGATCACGCGGCTGGACTCGATTTGCGAGCAACTCGATCACTCGCAGGCCAACGCAAAGATCGCAGTCGTCACCGTGCAGTCGCTCGATGGCGACGACGCGGCCGACTATGCAAACCAGCTTGAAGACCACTGGAAGATGGGCGACAAAGGCGACAACAAGTTCGCCATGGTGCTTCTTGCCGTCGCCGATCACAAATACCGCATCGAAGTCGGCTACGGTCTTGAGGGGATTTTGCCCGACGGCAAAACCGGCGATATCGGCCGCGACATGGTCCCCGACCTGAAAGCGGGAGACTACGACGGCGCCGTAACCGTCGCAGTGGGTGAAGTGGCCCAGGTCATCGCCGACGACGCCAAGATCACGCTCAATCAGGATGAGCCAGTGGCCCCGCCCAGCCAGCCCGTATCTCAGGGCGTTCCGGTCGGCAAAATCATTCTTTTTATATTGCTGCTGGTGTTCTTCGGCGGCGGCTCGCTGCTTCGCATGCTCTTTGGCGCCAGCCTGTTTTTTGGCGGATGGGGCAGAGGCGGTTGGGGCGGCGGCTCTGGGACGGGCGGAGGCTTCGGCGGTGGTAGCTTCGGCGGCGGTGGCGGCGGAGGGTTTGGTGGATTTGGCGGTGGCGGCGGCGGATTTGGCGGCGGTGGCGCTGGAGGAAGTTGGTAGTGGTTCAGGTTCTTGCTTTCAGCCTTGGCCTATTCTGAACCGTAGAAAACAACAGGCCGCAAGCTGAAAGCCGACGGCTGAAAGATGATCGCAGTTTAATGGAGGAGAAACATCTGTATGAGCAAAGGACTTGGAATTACTCTGGCAGTTTTGGGAGTTCTGCTTCTTGTGGTCTTTATGGTCTTCGGCAGCTATGTGAGCGCCAAAAACCAGATGGTGAGCAAGGATCAGACTGTAAAAGCCGCATGGTCTGAGGTCGACGTGCAACTCGAGCGCCGTGCTGACCTGATCCCCAACCTGGTCTCGACCGTAAAGGGCTTCACCAAGGAAGAAAGCAGCGTCTTCGCCGATATCGCGCAGGCCCGGGAAGGGCTGATGAATGCCCAGACCCCCCAGGACAAGATCGCTGCGAACAATCAGATCGATGCTTCCCTTGCCAAGGTCCTCGTCCTAACCGAGAACTATCCGCAGCTGCGCTCCAGCGATCAGTTCATGCGCTTGCAGGATGAGTTATCGGGAACCGAGAATCGCATCAGCGTGGCACGCAAGCGCTACAACGATGCGATCCAGGACTACAACACCTTTATCCTGCAATTTCCAAACAGTATTTGGGCCGGAATCGCGGGCTTCCACCAGAACAGCGCCTACTTCGCGGCCAGCCCGGCAGCGCAAACTGTGCCCAACGTTAGCTTTTAAGCTTGCGTCGCGGCATGAATTCGGAAAACGCAAAAGGCCATTCCGCGCGCGCGGGATGGCCTTTTTAATTCGAAGACTCGATTGGAGCTACTTGTAAGAGGCGATGGCGCTTGCTTCGTCATCGTAGATGTCGAAGACGGTATACAGCTTGGTCAACTGCAGCAGGTCGTGGACCTTTTTGGTCAGCTTGAGCAGTTTCAGCTTCGCGCCCTGATTCTTGGCTGTGGTGTATGCGCTCACCATTTCGCCCAGGCCCGAGCTATCGATATAACTTACATCGCCCAGATCCAGCAGGATGTTGCGCTGTCCCTTGGTGATCAGGTCGCGAATGGCGTCGCGCAACTGCACGCTGCCCTCGCCCAGCGTGATCCGCCCGCTGAGTTCCAAAACAGTCACGCCATCCACTTCTCTGGAAGCTATCGCAAGTGCCACGGAAAATCCCTCCTTATCGGTACATCGGTTATAGCATCTTTACCGCCGCCGGCATGCGGAAAACTCCGCGCACGGCCAGTTTGCGGGAAAATCGATAATACGCCTGTCCCCGCCATCTCGCCACAATATTAAGTGGTTTTTGCCGCTGGCGCCAGATGCTTGATCAGCGTCAATTCGGTTCCAGGATGCAATTGTCGAAAGTGCACCTCGTCCATCAGTGACCGGATGAGAAAAATGCCGCGGCCCGTTCCCCTGAGAATGTTCTCTGAGGCCAGCGGATCGGGCACATTCTCCGGATTGAATCCATGGCCCTGGTCGGCAATCACAATCACCAGGTCTTTGCCCGTATTTTCCATTGCCACTTCGATCTGGCGGGCGGGATCGTATTCGTTGCCGTGCAGCACGGCGTTGATGGCAGCTTCGCGGACCGCCATTCCGATGTGAAAGCGCTGGTCTTCGTCCAGGCCCGCCTCGGTGGCCAGCTGATCCGCGGCCTCTTCCACCTCGCTCACGCTTTCCATGGTGGAGCTCAGCCGGAAACTCCGCCGTCCTCTACTCGGTCCAGTCACCGGGCTTCCTCTTGCCTCCACCGGGCGGAACCGCAAACTCCGCCCACTGCCGCATTAACCTTGCTGGAAGTTTCAAGTCTGAATGCGATTGTGTCAAGCGGTGAAAAGGATTACTTCGGTTGGCCCAGCCGCGGATTTGTCCGAGCCAGCGCTGCGGCTCGGAGAGTAAACTTCGTTTCGTAGATCGGCTCTCCATTTATGGAGCCACTTCGCACAGCCACGCATGGATCAGCACACCCACATTCGCGTCAGCCTCACCGCCCTTCTCGGGACGCCCGTAACCGATGCGAGTGGGCAGCTGCGCGGCAAGCTCAAAGATGTTGTGGTGGCCACGGGACCAGATGGCGGCAAAGTGGCGGGCATTGTGCTCAAGGCTCGCACCGGCCTCTCCATCGTGCCTTCGCAGGAAGTCCTGGAAACTCCTGCCGGCACATTGGAACTGCGCTCAGCCGAGGCCGTCTCGCCCCTCAAGGACGAAGGCAGCTTTCTCTTTCTGCAACGCGACTTGATTGACCGCCAGATCATCGACATCAACGGCAGAAAGGTCGTTCGCGTTAACGACGTGGACTTGGAGTGGACCGGCAATGGAGCCGCCCATCATTTGCGCGTGGCTGAAGTCGAGGTCGGGCTGCGCGGCGCGTTTCGCAGGGTCTTTAAAGGTGTTCTCCCGCGCGCGCGCCTGGAATCCATCTCGCGCCGGTTTAGTCCGCGCGCCATTCCCTGGCAATTCGTCGACGTCATTGAGCCCGATCCCGCGCGACGCGTCAAGCTCCGCATCGAGCACGAACGCCTCGCCGACATTCATCCGTCGGAACTGGCCGACATTCTGGAGGAATTGGCCCCTGCCGAGCGCGAAGCAGTCTTTTCCTCACTCGACGAAGAAGTCGCCGCCGAGACTCTGGAAGAAGTCGAGCCCCGGCTGCAGAAAGCCCTTCTCGAAAAGCTCGACGAGGAGCGCATTGCCGACATCGTCGAGGAGATGGATCCCGGCGCCGCAGCCGATCTGCTCTCCGAGCTGCCAGAGGAACAGTCCGACGCCATTCTCGAGGAGATGGAGCCGGAAGAGCGGCAGGAGGTCGAGGAGTTACTGGAGTTCGACGAAGACTCCGCGGCCGGCTGGATGACTACCGAGTTTGTTTCTCTGGGCGCCGAAGCCACCGTCGCCCAGGCTGTGCAGGCGCTGCGCAGCTTTGACGGCGATCCGGAAGGCGTCACCGAAATCTTTTTGCTCGACGAGAAACGCATGCTCCGTGGCGCCATTCCACTAGCCCGTTTGGTGATGGCGCAGCCAGACACGCACCTCAGCGTCTTAGCCGAGCCTCGCGTGATCTCTTGCCCGCCCGACCTGAAGCAGAACGACCTGGCCGAGATGTTCGATAAATACAACCTTCACGCGCTCCCCGTCGTTGATTCGCAGGGCCGCATGGTCGGAGTGGTGCAGGCCGAGCGCGTCATCAGCTTTTTGCGCGAAAAGCTGTGAGGACCGGCACACCTCCCTGGGCCATGCATGAAGACAAAAGTGTCCCAAAGTGAGCAGAATTGCTCACATTTGGCTTGCAATTTGCCGATTCCTGGATCAATCCCGTTGAATGATCTGAATTTGTGAAACAATTCATAGATGATCCCATTTCCTAAGATTATCCAGGGCGGCATGGGCGTCGGTGTGTCTAATTGGCGACTGGCCCAGGCCGTTTCAAAACTCGGGCAGCTCGGCGTCGTGTCGGGCACGGCGCTGGATTCGGTCTTTGTGCGCCGACTCGCCGACGGCGACCAGGGCGGCAACATGCGCCGCGGTCTGGACGCGTTTCCGTTTCAGGAGATGGCGAAGCGCATTTGGCAGGAGTACTTCGTACAGGGCGGCAAGGACGCAGGCGCGCCGTACAAGGCGCTTCCCATGCACCAGAAACACGATTGCCGCAAGCTCGTCGAGCTCTGCATGGTGAGCAACTTCGTTGAGGTTTTTCTGGCCAGGGAAGGCCACAACAATCCCGTGGGCATCAACTATCTTGAGAAAGTTCAGATTCCTCATTTGCCTTCCATCTACGGCGCCATGTTGGCGGGCGTGGGTTACGTCCTGATGGGCGCGGGAATCCCGCTCCACATTCCCGGCGTGCTGGACGCGTTTGCCGCGCAACATGCCGCGGAATACCGCCTGGCTATCACTGGTGCATCGCAAGACCACTTCGCGAATCTTGATACGCCGATGCGGCTCGATCCCGCCGAATATGCTGAGGGACCGCTGCCGGCACTGAGCCGGCCAAGATTTCTGGCCATCGTCTCGTCAAACACGCTGGCTGCGACCATGCTGCGTCGCGCAACCGGCCGCGTCGATGGTCTCGTGATCGAAAGCCCCACGGCAGGCGGACATAACGCTCCACCGCGCGGCAAGCTGCAATTGAACGGCGGCGGTGAGCCAATCTATGGCGAGCGCGATCGGGTCAACATCGCGGATTTGCGCACGCTGGGTGTTCCTTTCTGGCTTGCGGGCGGATACGGCAGTCCGGCCAAGCTCCAGGAAGCGCTGGATCAAGGCGCAACAGGAGTCCAAGTGGGAACTGCATTTGCCTTCAGCCGGGAATCGGGTATGCGGGCCGATCTGAAATCGCGCCTGATCGAGCAGGCGATGGTGGGCGCCGGTGAAGTGTTTACCGATCCTCTGGCGTCGCCGACAGGATTTCCCTTTAAGGTTGCGCAGCTCGAGGGCACCACTTCGGAGGCCAATATTTACGAGGAACGGACCCGGACTTGCGATCTCGGTTATCTCCGCGAGCCATACGCGGTGGGCGAGGGCCAGATCGGCTACCGATGCTCCGCGGAGCCGGTTGAAAACTACACGGCAAAAAACGGAAAAATCGAAGAAACGGCGGGGCGCAAATGCCTTTGCAACACTCTGCTGGCAAATATCGGCCTCGCGCAGACGCGCAAGGACGGTTCCGTTGAGCCCGCTTTGATCACGGTCGGCGACGACCTGAATACGATCGCGCAGTTCATCGCGCCAGGCCGCAACAGCTACAGCGCGGCTGACGTGGTGGCTACGCTATTAAGTTTGGGCGCGACAGCCGCAGAACCGGCTGAAACAGACCGGATCGGCAAGTCGGTTCTTGTGGCAACTGCCTAGCGACGCTCAGGTTCGTGCTCCTGGCTAGTCAAATAGCAGGCCTCCGCAAATAAGCAACAACGCGGCTGTGCCGATCATTTCGTTGCCTATAAAAAATCCCATCATGCCGACGCCCGCTCCGGTCTCAAGCAGCAATCCCAAGCCGCACAACAGAACCAGCGTCTTGCGCAATTTCGTCTCAGTGAAGCCAGCCAGAAGCGCGACAATCGCAGTTAAGAGCCAGTGCCACCCGAGCGCGAGAAAAATCACTCGGAAGGCTGCTTGCAGGCCTGGACTTAAATTTGAAGTGGCCAACACGGGGAAAACCTTGCTGAAACCGGCAAACGAATGAAGCGCAGCGCTTGCGAAGAGCAATACGCAACCCAGGATGACGAAAACACGTGCAGCACCATTTCGGCCCCGCATCGAGACCTCCCGATTGCATTGGTGTTGGTTCGAATACCTGTTCCATCCTACAGTGGTTCGCCCGGCCCGGTCTTGCCTGTTATGGTCATTGAGGAATACTCTTCCGCACATAAATCCAAGACCGCAATGAACCCACCCTAGGAACTCGAATCGGTATGTGGAAGCGCTGGCGAATCCGGATCTTTCTCTTTCTGGCCGTCCTCGGTCCCGGATTCATTACCGCCAATGTCGATAACGACTCCGGCGGCATCCTCACCTACTCTCAGGCCGGCGCGCAATACGGTTACACACTCTTGTGGACCATGATTCCCATCACCATCGCGCTCATCGTGGTGCAGGAAATGTGCGCTCGCATGGG
>CAZVYV010000130.1:0-8297 GCA_964630985.1 uncultured Occallatibacter sp. | reverse complement strand
CGCGCGCGACAGCCGTGCACACGCCGAGAATGATGATGTTGAAGCAGCACCACATCACGTTCATGAGCACCGTGCCGCGGCGCGTTGTATCCCAAATGAAGAAGCGCGGGATGGCGACGATGAGGCCCGCGATGTTGAAGATGAGCATGATCAGGAAGGGCTGGGCGATGTGCGAGTCAAAAAATGTGCGCCGCACGACGCCGCCCTTGGCCGTGACATTGAATTTGCCCAGCTTTGGGCTGATGAGCGCCATCATCGTTGGCAGCAGAATGTAGGGCGCGAGGACGGTTTCGTAAATCTCGTTCCAGAAGGAATGACGATGATCGCCCTGAATGCGGGAGTTGGTGACGTTTGAAAGCATCAAGTGAGGCAGCGCATAAGCCAGAATTGCGGCCCAGAAACCGGGAATATTGGTGTGATTCAAAAGCAGATAGATGAGCGGCGCGGTCAGAAAGATGAGGCGTGGGACGGCATAAAGAAAATGCCCGACGGCGTTGAAGTAGCAAAGCCGCTGAGGAAATGTGAGGCCGCGAGCGAAGAGCGGATTGTCGGTGCGGAGAACCTGGATCATGCCGCGCGCCCAGCGGATGCGCTGGCCGACGTGAGCGGAGAGGCGCTCGGTGGCGAGGCCGGCGGCTTGAGGAATGTTGATGTAGGCGGTGTTCCAGCCGGCCATCTGCATGCGCAGCGATGTGTGCGCGTCTTCGGTGACGGTTTCTGTGGCGATTCCGCCGATCCCATCGAGCGCGGCGCGTCGCAGGACAGCGCAGGAGCCACAGAAGAAGGCGGAATTCCAGAAGTCGTTGCCGTCCTGGACCACGCCGTAGAATAGTTCGCCTTCATTGGGAATGACGTGAAACTGGCGGAGATTACGCTCGAAAGGATCGGGCGAATAGAAGTGATGCGGCGTTTGCATCACGGCCAGCTTGGGATCGCGCATGAACCAGCCCACGGTCATCTGGAGAAAACTGCGCGTGGGAACGTGGTCACTGTCGAAGACGGCCACAAGCGGCGAGGCCATGGTTTCGAGCGCGGTGTTGATGTTTCCGGCTTTCGCAAATTTGTTGTCGGGACGGCTTCGATAGCCGATGCCGACCTCGAAAGCAAACTCCTCAAATTCCTTACGGCGGCCGTCGTCGAGGATGTAGATGTGGAGCTTGTCGGCCGGCCAATCCATGTTGAGAGCACCGAGCGCGGTGAAACGGACGACGTCGAGCGGCTCGTTGAAAGTGGGAATGAGCACGTCGACGTCGGGCCAGTCATCGGTATTCTCAGGCAGCGAAACCGGAGCGCGGCGCAAGGGCCAGATGGTTTGGAAGTATCCGAGAAAGAGGATGACGAATGCGTAAGCCTCGGCCAGAAGCAGGCAGAGGATGAAGAAAGCGTCAAGCGCGCCCCAGTGGTTTGCGGGATTGCGAAAAAAGCGAACCACCTGGTCGATGCGCCAGTATCCATACCGGAAGGTACAGAATATGGACAACATCATGAGGGTCAGCGTGGCGAGATAGGAGTCCGAGGCGCGAGCCAGAAACAAGGCAATTACAAGGCTCACGAATCCGAGGACAGCTTGCTGCTCCCAGTTGAGGGGGACGATCGCCAGATAGCAGAAAATGACCGCGGCAATTACGAGGAAGATGAGGCGGAGGGTTTTTGTAAAGATGTTTTCGCCGGCACCAATATCCTGCCAGATTGTGGTTGCCATCATCGTTCGCTCCAGCGAACTCCTCGGAAGGTCGTGGTAGCGGCTGCGGAAAGGCTTTTAACCCAGCTGGCCAGGCTGGCGAAGTCCTCAGCCACGCCCGAGTTGGGCGCGTAGTCAATGATGGTCATGCCTTCGGCCAGCGCCTCACTGACAGCGGGAGCGCGGCGGATCACAAAGGGGAGCAAGCGATCGCCCAGTTGTTCGCGAAGCACTTCGCGCACGTCGAGATGCAGCGGAAGCGAGGAATCGAACTGGTTGAGCACGTAGTTGGGTAGCGAATGAATGGCGGCTGCATTTCCGTTGTGATCGAAGAAGGCGTCAATGGAGCTGACGCTGACTACAGAATTCATGTCGGGAATGAGCGGGACAAGAATTTGCGGCGCGAGGCGCATGATGCGGCGCGTGGTAGCGCCGGAAGCAGTGGCCAGATCGATGATGACGCGGCCCACTCCGCGGGCGTGCTTGGAGATTTCGGCAGTGAGAGCTTCCTGCGGCACGGTTTCAGGGCCGAAGGCTTCGGGATCCAGCGTGATCATCTGAATGGGCGCGTCGCCGCTCGCCGAGGGAGGGCTGAAAGTGCGCAACATTCCGGGACGCTGATCGCCGGCGCCGAAGAAGAATGGAAGCAAGCCGTAGGCTGCCGTATCGACGAGCAAGACGCGTTCACCGCGAGCAGAGAGCGTGCGGCCGAGAGTGGCAACGAGGCTGGTTTTTCCCACGCCGCCAGCGAGCGAGAATATGGCCATGACCGGAGCGCGCGCGGCTACCGGGGCTGGAGCTACCTGGGCTGGTGGCGCGCTGCCTTCAACAACTCCGCGCAGAGCAAACCAGCGCGTTGCGAGTCGTTCGCGAGAACCCTGTAATGTATCTTCGGGCGCGGGCGGCAGGCTGGATGGGCCTGAAGCTTCAGTCCGATCGGGCATGAGCCACGCGGGGCGGCCTGCGTCTTCAGGTGCGTCGGCTGACCACGGGTTGCGCGACGGCATAGAGCTTTCTTCGCGCATAGGTGCGTGCGACGTATGAGCGGGTTGGCGATAAGTTGGAGGCACAGCCAAACCGCGAAGCGCGGATGCAAGATCTTCGCGGACGGGATGCTCAGTGTGCTGCCGTTCGAAACTTGTGCGCTCGGGAGGCGGCGGCTGAGCGGGTCGCAATGGATTCAAGGGAGGCGGCGTCGCAGTTGATTGCGACGAGGATTCCTCTTGCCGCGTATCGCCGTTGCCTCGCTTTGGCTCCGGAGGCTGTTGCGCGCGCGAGTGTTCCTGCTCCATCGCCTGCTCAACGCGCTGGCGAGCCTTCTCGCGAGTCTGTGCACGCGAGGCGGAAAAATCGCGGTACTTTGCGCCGTGCAGATTCGCCCAGGAGTAGAGCGAAGCTACATCCTCCGGGGGCTCGTTTGGATCGGACTGCCCTTTTTGATCCGTCATAATCTATACCAAGGTCTAAGAGTGCAACTCCGCCACGCACGTTTTCAAGAATCTTACAGTCCCAGGATGCCGGCTGTTGCGATACGGAACACCGGGAACTCTAACCCGGATGGCGGATGAATCCTTAGTGGTAATCGTAGTGTCCGCGGAGGGTCGAGAACAATAACACTTGCACGGCCACGACGCTAACACTTTCAAGCCATCGAAAAGGCCGGAACTGTCCCATTTTCTGAACGATGCAGACTTTTGTCACCCGCTTGGAATCGCTCGTGCACGGCCCATGGGTACCATCGTACGTGCGGTCTTGGTTACCGCGCCGGTAAATGTTTTCACGCAGAGTTGCGAGCGACGGCGTGTTGCGATTCACGACAGGATGAGATGGCGCGAAAACGAACTCGCGGCTGCTGATTCCCTGCCCCCACGCAAGAAAATCCGCGGGAGAGTCTGTGGTAGTTTTGAAACAGCGGCTGTATACGAGCCCGTAGCTCAGTTGGTAGAGCAACGCCCTTTTAAGGCGTGGGTCGTGCGTTCGAACCGCACCGGGCTCACCACTCCTTGGCCGCAGATTCCTTGCATTTTCGTGGACCTGCAACTTCTCAGGGTTCGAGGTCGAACGCTGGACGCAGGCTTGCATCCATATAGAACGGCACCGACGTGTGCTCGTGGACGATCCGCCATGCGCCGCCGTGTATTCGCTCGAAGCAGAGAGTCTCGCGCATCCAGAAACTGACGGGGTGGTCGACTCCCTTCTTCTGTCCGCTCATGCGCAGATAGCCGTGGCCGTACGCGTGATCGCCGTCGATCGTGAGTTCAAAATTGCGCGGCTCGATGCCGATGGGCGAATCCCAGGTAGCGAGCCAATTGCGTTTGCGCTCAATTGAGATGCCGTCGTGCATGAGCGGCGGTTCGAGGTCGTAGATCACGGCCTGTGGCGCGTAAGGCGCTGAGATGCCTCCGGCGCTTTTGTCGTGATGGGCCTGATGGAGCGAGCTGATCAGGGACAGAATCGCGGCCTCGTCGGTCGAGGCTGGAACGTGAAGCGTTGCGGTAGACATAGTGTCTTCTCCCTCCGGCAAGGTTCGAAGCCCGCCGTCTTTGATCATTCTTGGTGATTGATCGGTTGTCAGCGGCCCAGGCGGCGCAGGGGGATCAGCTGAGAAAGTCGGGGCTCGCGAAGGAAGAGCCCGGTCCAGACAAGAATGCCGAAGAGAACCGGGAAGATGATCTCAAACGTCGGACTGCCGACGACCAACTGCGACTCCACGGCGCCTCCAAGAAATCCGGTGAGCAGGACTGCGCCGAAGACGGAAGTGCGCGGGATTGCATAGGCGATGGTGCAGATGAGCAACAGAATCCCGATGCCGAAAAGCAAATGCACCGGAAATCCCATTCGCGCGGAAGCTTCGGTGACGAAGCTGGGCTGAAAGAGCTTTCCCCATGCGTCGAATAGCAGGAAAAGGGTGGCGAAGGCGGAGAGAACGCGGCCGGTCCAGAGGCGTTCTTTGGAAATGTCGTGCGTGCTGGTGGATACGTGCGTTTCCGCTGACTGGGTTGCGGACGACGATCCCGCGAGCGACGCGGGATCGAGAAAACGAGACGAATTGTCGACGGGCGTAGTGGACATGGCTAACCTCCTTGCGGTCATGCTGGCGTGTGGGGAATTGCGTATTACCGAGCGAGGCGCGGTCAGCGGTTCTCGCTCGGCGGGGTCCGGGTTAGTTCACGGGAAACAGAATTTCTGTGACGAGCTCGTTCGCGGGCGTGGTCATCGAATCCTTGAGGTAGTGCTCGATGTTGAAGTCGTCGCGCAAGGAGATTCTCTTTTCGGCGACGATCTCAAAGGCGCGACGCGTAGCTTCGGGCAATTGGTCGTAAGGGCCGTTCAGTGTGAAGCGGGCAAACTTCCCACGGGGCAACTTCACATAGCTGAGATCTTGCGGCAAGTTGACCGGCGGCTCGGCAAGTATGAATCCGGCGCGATAGGTGCCCGGGTTGGTCTTGTAGAGCGCGGCGGCGCCAACAATGCGATTATGCTTTTCAATCTCGCGGCCAAAGGCGCCAACAGACTGCCAGGTTTGTGGGGCGATGGTGGGGATGTGACCCTCGCGCTCCTTGAATACGTAGTGCGCTTCGGGGAAGTTGACCCTATCAGGTTCGGTGATGAGATTCATGATGCACTCCTTTGAATGGGGTGAAGTTGCGGATTCAATCTTTCTGATGAAATGTCAGAAGGTTTCAACTTGGAGGCACGCGTCTCAGTGCTGATGCCCGGCTGGAGTTCCGTCGGACCAGTGGTCGACCGGCACCATGAAGATGGTCTCCGGCTCCGGCCCTTCGTGATGATCCGTATCGAGCACCACCGGAGAGCCGTCCAGGTTGGCTCCCCAGCTCGCAGCGCCCATCCGCGGGAGATGAAACATGAGATGCGAGTGCCAGTGCCCCGGGCCGTCACCGAGATATTGGTCTTTCGACATCATGTAAGACATGGCTCCCGCCTCAGGCAGGGGCAACAGGCCACGGTCCAGCTCGGCCTGAATCTCCTCGGCCATTTGGTCTTTGGTCTGGCCGCTCA
This sequence comes from uncultured Occallatibacter sp., assembly GCA_964630985.1. Taxonomy (GTDB): domain Bacteria; phylum Acidobacteriota; class Terriglobia; order Terriglobales; family Acidobacteriaceae; genus Telmatobacter. The sequence goes on along the minus strand of CAZVYV010000130.1, from coordinate 2,596 downwards.
GAATCAGCTTAGTTCTGAGAATGGTGTAAGGAAGGATGGAGCGCACGGCGGGCGGGTTGTAGCAGATGGGGCCGCGCAATTTCGAGTTCCAGAAATCCGTGCTGTCCAAGGGAGACATCCACCCTCGCTCGACAATACAGGTGAAGCCGTTTTTGCCCTCGATGGCTGTGTGGTAGCCGTCCTTTTCGAGGACCATGACGCTAGCGTCGCTCGAAAGCGCGGGAGGCGCGGCGCTTTTTGCGAGCGCGATCTCCGCGTCGCGATCGGCAATGAGGTATTGGTCAAGAGGTGCCATGGCGGGATAGGGCGACTTGTTCTCCTGTGCCGGCACCGGCCTTGTGGAAACGGATGCGGCCGAGAGGACGAGGATGGCAACAACGATGGTTTTGAAGATCTTTGCACTCATGTTTCGCTCCAGAGATTGAGTTTGTCCTAGTGGGCGTGTGGTGAAGAAGGCACTGGCCTCGTTCATGAAATCTGATTTTGCGGTTGAAGCTGGGAGAAAAGCAGTTCGAGATAGCGGCGCAGGTGATCGATACACTGGGCAGCGACATCGCTGCTTAGCTTGGCTTTCGCGAGGATGAATGCGCCCTGGATTGTGGCCTGGATGTAGAGGGCGAGACTCTCGGCAGTCCAGTCGCCGCGGATGCCGCGCTGGCGGATGGCTGCTTGGATGTCGGGAACGAGCGTGGCCGCGTGGCCACTGATACTGGTGTCACAGGCCTGACGGATGGCAGGATGAGTTCCGTAGGTCTCCTGGACCATGGTGCCGACCAGGCAGGTGTACTCGGGCAGATCGCCCATGAGCAGGGACTTGCGAAAGTCGACATAGGCCAGCAAGCGGTCAAGCGGGTCGGCTGGCGCATGATAGGGCGCGGAGGCGAACAAGGCGCTCGTGCCTTCGATCCAGTAGTCGGCGGCGGCAAGGGCGAGATGTTCCTTGCTCTTGAAGTGATGAAAGAAACTTCCCTTGCTGAGACCGGCGGCAGCGCAGATATCGTCGACCGTGGAGGCTTCGTAGCCCTTGGCCCGGATGACGTGGAGCGACGCGTCGAGGAGTTTTTTCCGAGAAACTGCGAGTTTTTCGTGTTGGACCGTCAATGTGTACTCCCCTGTCACTTACTCCCGATCGTCCTTAACATACCGACTGGTTGGTATGTTGTCAACAAGAAAATTTTGCGCTCTCTAACCTGCTTATTTTCATATCGATGCGGTTCTGCGTCAGTCGTCGCTGGAGGCTGGAAGACTCCGGTCTGCAAACAATAACGCCAAAGGCGGGGCGCTTGGCGGGGGTCGCAAAGTGTCAGCGCAGGGGAGATTTCTGAAGACGAGACGTGACAGACTTCGATGGCTGGAATGCCGCGGCTTGAAACTGGTTGAGGTCAGGTCTCGTTCGTTTGGAAAAAGCGATAGCTCGCGAATTTGTAGCTCAGTTGGTAGAGCAAAGCCCTTTTCAAGGCGTGGGGCCGGGTTCGATTCCCTGCGAGCTCGCAACGATTGGCCACACCGCTTCCGCGTTGATACCTCACAGCAGTTGACTCGCCCGGCGCAAGCAGTCATGCCCAATTCGCTGCGCATTTGTACGCGGATCATTCCTTTCGTCGACCGCACTCCTGCGGTTTTTGCATTTCATCGATCAGGGATTGGCCGGCATTGATGGGGAGTCTTCGGCGAGGCTGGTGGCAAGAAAGTCGAGTACTTTGGGGGTTGCATCAAGGGAAGACTCGGCGTTGCCTTCGGCCGATCCGCCGAACTCCGTGGACCTTCCTGAGATGCGTTGCGTGACGCCATTGGTCCAGGTGGGCTCAATGTCCGGAAGCCCGGCGCGGTGGCCGGCGTGGGGATAAATGAGCGTCACGACCGGATGGGAGAAGTGTTTGGAGCGCAGACGCTGGGCCGCGGCGCGCACCATTTCAGCGGAGGGCCAGGTGCCGTCGTCCTCCGCTCCGATCATCAGGATGGGACCGTTGGTTGCTTCGACGGCGATCTGGGCATTGAAGGAATTGGCAGAATTCGGATTTGGATTGATCGCCTCGGCCAAAGAAACATAGTTGAGCGGCGAGCCGTGCCATGTCCATGACGGCTGCGACGCGCCCTCGCAGCATGAGGGATGACGCACGTTGGCGGGAACATAGGCGACGACAGCTTTGATAGGCGAATACATGGAGCCGAGCTGGAGCGCCAGTTCCCCGCCCCGTGACGTCCCCATGACGGCGAGGCGGCTGGGATCGATTTCGGGGCGCTTCATCATCCAGGCAAGTGCCTGGCCGAAGTATTCGAGAGGAATCCGCTCGAGATTGTCTGGGGTGCCCGCGCAATGGAAATAACAAAGTGCGAAGGCTACATATCCGTGCGAGGCAAGCCACGCAGCCTTGCGGCCAGGGTATCCGCCTTCGGAGCCGCCAACGACGAGGATTCCGGGATGCATTGCCGAGTCACCCGGCACGAACAAAACTCCATGGATGATGCCGTCGACAGTGATCTGTTGGACATCGGAGCGAATGGCCAACTGCGTGAATTGCGCGGACGAGACTTCCTGTCCATTGAGAAGCAGATGGAACTGAATGGTCTGGGGCTGGAAGTTGTGCGGCGGCTC
>CAZVYV010000129.1:0-8325 GCA_964630985.1 uncultured Occallatibacter sp. | reverse complement strand
GGCCAGGCAGCCGGCCACAAAATCAGAACCTTTCACGCCGGGCTCGACGTGATCCATAGCCTCTCCGATTTCGCCATCTCCGCATCCATCTCGCTCAGCATGTGGGGCCTCATCGCCTTCGCCTACCTCGAAACGGTCCACGCCTTCACCGCAAGCCCCGCCCTGGCCGGGATGAGCTTTTCACGGTGCGTCCTGCTCATGATGATCAGCGGAGGCGTGAGCGTCCTGCAGCTTCCCGTCCTGGGATGGTTTTCGCAGACCGCCTTTGTGGCTGCGGCGCTCTCGAGTTTGTTTGGCGCGTCGCCCGAGGCCGCTACAGCCTGCGCAGCCACCATTTTGCTCGGTACTTTCCTCAGTGTGATTCCCGCGGGTCTCATCTGGGCACAATTCGAGCATGTGAGTCTGCGCAAGGTCACCGTCGAGAGCGAACATGCCGAGGTAGAATTCGCCGCGAAGGGGGAGACCGGCGTGACGCCGGCAGAAAGCAATCCTTCGCCGGGCCGCAGCTGAAATAGTCTGATCCAGTCAGCTGGCGCTGAAGTATTCGCGCGCGTCGCGACTGAAGAGAAGAAACGCGATCAGGACGAAAAGCACACTGTGAATCAGAAGGCCATGCATCAAGTGCAACGCGCTGATGACCACGTGCGCGGCGACCCAAGCCAGCGCCAGCCATCGCGCCCAGTTGCGGCCACGCAGCATGAACACCCCGGCCAGAACTGCAGCCGCTCCGAGCGCAGTGATCCAGACGAATTCATTCACCATGGGCTTGTGCGACGCGAAATTCGCATAATGGGCGGCCGTGCTCAGCACGCCGGCAGCAATATAGAGCCATCCGAGAATCGCAATCGTGATCGGGCGCGTCCTTGATTGGACTGTGGCCACCAAACTGCCTCCTCCGCCGCTCCTACTTCAAAACTGACGGCGGCATTCCCGCTCCGGCGGCTTGCGCCACGACGCTCGCCGGCTTTGAGTACTGAATCGTCTCCGGCCCCACCGCGCCGCCGGTCATCACCATGCTCATTGCCTGTTCCATGGTCAGGTCGGTTTCGATCACACGGTCCATGGGAAGAATCTGCAGAAAGGCGGAAGTGGGATTGATGGCGTTCGGAACCAGCACTGCCGCCAGCGCTTGCCCGCTCGCGGCGTCCGTCATGGTGCGAGTCAGGAATCCGATGCTTTTTTGGCCAGCGATAGGGAAGTCAATCAGCACGACGCGCTGGCTTGCATCTTTCTTGGCCATCATGGTGTCCAGCAGTTGCCTCACCGATGTGTAGACCTTGGCCACAAAGGGCAGCCGTTCCAGGATTGACTCGAACAGCCCGAAGGCTTGGCGGCCGATGACCAGAGAAGTGATCCGGCCGACGATGTAAAGCACCACAAGCGTGAGGAGAATCGCCATCACGGGCTGAATCCACGTGTAGCGGAACCAGCCGTCGGGAAGCAGCGGGGCCAGCAAACGCACTGCGGGCAGTCCCGCGTTGGCCAGCTCGCTCAGGAGAAAGCTGAAGATCAGATAGGTGACAAAGAGCGGGCCAATGGTGATGATTCCGGCCAGAATACTTCGCTGCACACTGCGCAGCGTGCGGCTCAAATGTGCCTTCACGCAATTCTCCTCGTTTCGAGAATACCGTGGCGCCACGAACACCGAACCGTGGCAGTGGATATTTCGGAGTTCCAAACGGACGCCAAATGAGCTATATATGAGAACTACCCGAGGTTTTAGAGAAGGACTTCATGAGCCAGCACGACAGCATCGAATCCATCGATCGGGACTCATTGTCTCAAAGATCCGACGCGCAGCAGGCCCGTGTAATGGGTTCGCCTTTGCCCATGGGCTCCGGCCGGCGTCCGATGGGCTCCCCGGCCCCGGCGAACCGCATGCCTCCAGGCCGCGCGCTTACGGCATCGACAAGCGAGGACGAGCCGAGCGGCGCGCAGCGCGCCATGAACTTGTTTCGCACAGTCATGCCCATCGTTCAGCGCCTTCTGCCTTTGCTTGAGGGGAATGTACTCACAGCGATCTCCAATGTGATGTCTCCGCGGCCGCAAGCGCCGCCGCCCGCGCCCAAAGTCGATCTCGCGCCGCTTGAGACCAGCCTGGCCGAGCTGCAGACCCAGCATCGAGGCCTGCGCGAGCAAGTAACGGAGCAGAACGCCTCGCTCAAGCGCGTCGAAGATCAGTTGGAGATGGTGCGAGAAGCCACCGACCGCAATACTCTTGAGCAGCAGGAGCTTCTCGAGGACCTGAAGGCGTTTAGCGGCAAAGTAAAGGTTGTTGCGGTGATTGGAATCGGCGTGCTGGTCATAGGTGTCGTGCTGAACCTGATTCTGTTCCTGCACATCCAGCGCGTTCTGCCGTAAACCGTCCCAAGCTACCCATCCCCGAACGCGAGCAAGCGTGCCGCCGGCTCTCCGCCAGTGCCGCCGTCGTTCCGATTACCTGGGCCGTCCGAAAAACAACACGTAACCATCAGGATCGCGAATTTCGAATCCGCGCAGGCCGTCGCTTGTGTCTTTGAGGGGCGCACTGAACTCTACGCCGCGGCTGGAGAATTCGGCGGCAAGCGCATCGGGGTCCTCAACGTAAACAAACGCGTCCAGGCGCATGTGACGATGGCGAGTGTGGTTGGGCTGCGGCAACACGTTCTTCTCAGCCTTCACGAAGAGCTGCGCCGTATCGCGGCCAACGATTGCGAAAAACGGATCTGTGTCCGGCTGCTGGAACCGGTTTTCAAATCCCAGTTTGTCGCAATAGAAGGTAAGCGCCCGATCGACGTCGGAGACGATGAAGCAAGGAGAAATTGCTCCCAAGTTTGCTGGGGACATTAGCGTCAGGCCTCCAACATCAGGCTCGCCTTACAGCTCCAGGACGTTATCTTCGATCGCCAGACGGACGTTGCCATCGGACTTGGCCAGTCGCCGCACCGCTTCAGGCTTGTCCACCTTGGCTCTCAGCATCACCAGCGCAACAGGCACGCTGCGCCCGGCGCTCTTGATGGTGTCGACAGCGGTCGCGCGATCGATATTGCAGGCCGACATAAGAATGCGAATGCCGCGCTCCACCAACTTCGAGTTCTGCATGTGCACATTGACCATCAGGTTTTCGTACACATAGCCCAGGCGCGTCATGGCACCCGTGGTGATCATATTCAGGATCATCTTCTGTGCGCTGCCAGCCTTCATGCGCGTCGATCCAGAGATGACTTCGGCGCCCACGTCGGCCACGACAACGATATCGGCCGCTTCAGACAAGGACGTTGCCTGGTTGCAGGTCACCGCGGCGGTGTGCGCTCCGCGCGCGCGGGCGTATGCAACGGCTGCGACAACATAGGGCGTGCGGCCCGAAGCCGAAACACCAACCACAATATCTTTGCGCGTGGGGCGGCGGCGCGCAATGTCGCGCTGGCCCAGCTCTTCAGAGTCTTCATTCACTTCGACGGCAGATGCGAGAGCTTTGGGACCGCCGGCCATGATGTATTGCACTTGACCGGGAGCGGTGGAGTAGGTGGGAGGACACTCAGATGAATCGAGGGCCGCGATCCGTCCGCTGGAACCGGCGCCGACGTAGATGAGCCGACCGCCGTCGCGCAGACATCGCGCAACCTGATCGATCACTGCGGCGATCTCCGGGATGGCCTTCTTAACGGCTGCGGCGATCTTCGCATCTTCGTGATTGATGATGCGAGCAATCTCCAGCGCGGATTTTGTGTCGAGTCCCTGAGAAGCCTCGTTCTGGCTCTCGGTAGTCAGTTGCTGAAGCAGGTTGGCCTGGTCGTTATGGTGCCCGTTGGATCGGGAGCCGGCCGTTTCCTGCAGCGTCGTAATTGGTAACATCGCGTCAGACCCCAGCATTGATTGTATCTATAAATCCGGTCAAGCCCCTACACAAATTTCGTCAGGGCAGGGCCGCTTCGGTAACCCTTAATCCTCACCTACGGAGCGCTTCGCGGATCGCATTGTGAAAGGCGGGGCGCACCTCGCGAATCAACTGATTCTTTCGATCGGGCCAGGTCCGATTGGTGAGCAGAACAACAGTTACAGCCGCATCCAAATCGATCCAAAGCGAGCAACCGCTGAATCCAAGATGGCCGACAGAATGGCTCGAGAAATGTTTGCCTGCCGAAGAAAAGTTGAGTGAAGGCGTGTCCCATCCCAATGCGCGCGTGCTTCCCTCCGGCTCTTGCCGTTGGGTAAATCGTTTCACCACGGATGGGTCAAAGAGGTTTTGCTTTCCATCTGGGCTGTTCCCCGTTGCAGCGCTGAGCACTGCTCCTGCAAAGCGCAGGAGATCCGCAATATTCGAGAAAAGTCCCGCATGCCCTGAAACACCCCCGAGCACCGATGCGTTTTCATCCTGTACTTCGCCCTGAATCAGGCGATGGCGAAACCAGGTGTCCTGTTCCGTGGGAGGAATTGACCCGCGCTCGGCCGGGGCAGGGCAGAACCCGGTGGCGCCCATGCTCAGGCGATCAAAAACCTCGCGCAGGAGCCATGCATCGAGCGGCTCGTGCATGCGCGCTTCAAGTGCATTGCCCAGAAGAATGAAGCCGGGATCGGAGTATTCGGCTCCTGTCCCCGGTTCGGCCTCCAGGGGCAACTCCAGGCAGGCGCGCATCAGCGCCTCTGGCGTGGCTGCCTTGCGGAACAGCTCCTCGTAGCCCGGCAAGCCCGAATTGTGCGCCAACAGGTGCCGCAAAGTGACCCGGCGGGCCGCATCTCCGGGCACCCGGCCGGCGACAAACCCGGGCAAAATGTCGCCTAACGGTGTTTCCAGGTCGAGTAGCCCGCGCTGGACGAGCAGCATTGCCGCGGCTGTTGTGCCCACGACTTTCGTCAGGCTCGCCACGTCGAACCGGGTTTCCGGGGTGACCGCTGGCGAATCTGCCTCATAGGTAAATCGACCCAGCGCGTCCTTCAAGACCACTTCACCGCCAGCCAGCACCCCAAATGCGCACCCGGGGAAGGCCCGCGCCGCGATCGCATCTTCCAGCACGCGATAGGCCGAGGCAAACCGGCTTTTCGCCTGGCCGCGGCCAGCTTCTGCTGATGGAGACTCTTGAGCCATCGCTTTCTGGCATGGTAACGCGGCTACACCCGTCCCGCTGCGCCGCTTCCACATTTCGCCGGCAGCGTGGACCAAGTGGAGCTATCCTTGTGTGCGGGGATTCCGTCTATCCAACTGAACGCGGAGGGTGGCATGTCTAGGCTGCGGCAAAGGATTTTGGCGGCAATTCTGGCCTCTTTGGCTTCCACGGGCCTTGTCTCAGCCAGCCTGAGCCTCTGCGCCGCTCAGACCCCGGCCTTGCCTCAACCCGCCGCCAATCCGCCCGCGCCGGCAGCCACTGAGCCCACAACACCGCAGGCATCGAGTCCCGCGCCAGCAGCCGCTCCAGCCCAACCTGAGGCGCCAGCCGAAGCGGCAGCGCCTTCTGCCGAGCCTCCCGGCCCGGCAGACACAGCCCCCACCAGAAAGATCTACACGGTGCCCGCAGGGACCAAGGTTCTGCTTGAGTTGCGCAGCGCCATCAACACCAAGTCGGCAAAGGCCGGCGACGGCGTCTATCTATCGTCCACATTTCCTGTCGTAGTGGGCAACCGGGTCATGATCCCGAACGGCGTTTACGTGCAGGGTGTGGTCGACCGCGTACAGCGCGGAGGAATGAAAGCCAAGGCACAACTCGACATGCACTTTACGTCCATCATCTTCCCCAACGGCAGCGTGGTCGAGATTCCGGGCGTAGTGGACAGCGTGCCGGGCTCAAAGGACCAGAGAGTAATGAACGACGGCGAGGGAACGATCCAGCAGAATGGCGACAAAGGTCGCAACGCTGGACGGACGGCCGAAATCGCCCTTCCCACCGGCGCGGGCGTGGGCACCATCGGCGGCGCTGCCTCAGGCCACCCCATCGAAGGGGGTCTTGCCGGGATCGGCGCCGGGCTGGCCACCGTGGGGATTGTTTCGCTCTTCACGCGCAACGCCGACGTCGATATTCCCCGTGGCACGCAAGTGGAGATGGTGCTGCAACGCCCGCTGCTCTTGGAAGAAGAGAACCTGGCCGGAGTTGGCGATCCTGGAACCGCGCCGGCATTGGTCCCGGTCGCTAATCAGCAGAAACCGATAACCAGCCACCGCCCACGAATCCTTTGCCCGCCAGGCGGGCTGGGCTGCGAGTAGGGCTTCACCATGCGAGGTGGTTGCTCGGATTTCAAAGCCGCCGCGGGTTTCCCGGGTTTTTTAGATGAGTTTCGCGTCGGGGGCGACCACGCCGGCACGCATGAGCACGCAGCTTCCGTTCTGGTCGCACCTGTAGTGGACGTCAGAGCGATACGATTCCCACGATGTCGCGTTTCCGGCGGCAACTGTTGTTCCCAGAGCAAACGATCTGCCGTCGCTCGTTTGAATCGTTCCAGTCGAAGCACTGTAGTCAGAAACCGTCAGAACTCCTTCGGTGTAAAGGCTTGCCGGGGCTGGCGTATCAAGGCTCAATTGCGCTGAATTCAGAGCAGTAGGCACCGACGGCTCCGCGGCGGTCGGTTCCTGAGGGGCCGGCTTGGCAAAAGGCAGGAACATCATTTTGGCGACGTGATACGTCTTGCCTTCCAGCTTGAATGTCGCGGGTTTGAGCGCGTCGGGCGTTGTATTGAGAGCCACCTCAACTTTGGAAGGCGCAGATGCAGACCGTTCGGTGCTCGAAGTGGCAGGGTTCAACTTTGCCGGGCGCAATTCGATGGTCGGGTTTGAAGCGGTATTCGCGGCCAGCGTGCTCGAAGCAGCAATGGGCGGAGCAGGGGCGGTTGGTTGAGCGGTTTGCGCGGGGCTGGAGTTCGCCGCAAGGTTGGCTGAGGGTGCCGCGCTGGCTTGGCGGGAATTGCTCGACGCCGCCACAGAGCGATAAGAGGCATTCACCAGCGCAAGCGTAAGTCCCGTGGCTGAGCCTACCGATACGCCAAGTGAGACGCAGAGAATCGGCAGAATAAAACGGGAGAATGAAAATGGTGTCGACGCCGGCAAACGGGATCCGGATACGAAGGCAACTTGGGGGGTATCGATAAGAGTGGACATGCTCCTCCAGTGAATCGGGCCGCTGAAAGATGTTGAGTGAGGGTTCTCGGGTACTGGAGTCATTAAACGATTTCCAACGGTACTCAACAATCCACCGAACGGGGCATTACTAAATCGCCATGCGCGAAGGGTTGTCAGGGTATCCGGGACGACTGCACTTCGGGGCCAGGAAAAATGGAATGCGGACCTCGCAACCGTTCGGTTTTCCTCCGATTTTCGGTAGCCACCTTTACCCTCAAGGTGCCTTGCGAGTGCAAGAAGGCGCGGTTCAGGAGTAATCTGGAGTTATAACGATGGATACCGGCTCAACCGACCCCACATTGCCTGAATCAGGCTCAAGCCTTCCGCCAGCATTGAGGCTGCCGCCCGAGGGTGCCGCTTTACCAGCGCCTCAGACCCCGCCGCCTGAGGCCTACATAGAGCCCTCCGCGTCCGAAATGCGGTCGTCCGGCGCTGCCCCGGACGGATCGCTCATCGAGCCGGGCTCAGGAGAATGGTTGTCCCTTATCCCCGCCGAAAAGTCTCCCGCAGCCGGGAAAAAATCCGCGGGCGTGATGCTTTGGGTTCGCGATCTGGCCGTTGCCGCCGTTGCTTCAGCGCTCATTATTACTTTCCTCTATCAGCCCGTCCGCGTTGAAGGCACCAGCATGTTGCCGCGGCTAGAGGACAGCGACCGTTTGTTCATCAACAAGTTTGCCTATCATTTCCAGGCGATCAATCGCGGCGACGTGGTGGTGTTTCATTACCCGCGCGATCCGGAGAAGAGCTACATCAAGCGCGTGATTGCGCTCCCCGGCGACCGGCTCCGTGTTGATCAAGGCCGCGTCTTCGTCAACGGTAAGCCGATCCGCGAGGCCTACGTGCCTCCGGAGTATCGCGACAATCGCTCCGTCGCCGAAATCACGCTTCCGCCCGGCGAATATTACATGATGGGCGACCATCGCTCCATTTCATCGGATAGCCGCGATTTCGGCCCCGTCGAGCGCTCGCTCATCTACGGCAAGGCCGTCTTCATCTACTGGCCCGCCCGCGATGCGGGTGTCGTCCACTGATCGACATGTAGCGCCGGCGTCCCGCCGGCTGTCGTGCGGGCGTCCTCGCCCGCGCGGATAGTGGAAAACCGGACCATTTTGCTCCGGATAAACCTGCTAAAATCGATTGAATCCACTCCTCGGAGAGGCGATGCAGGCGATCCTCGCGCTCGAAGACGGGCGCATCTTCCGCGGGCACGGCCACGGACACCCAGGCGAATGTCAGGGCGA
>CAZVYV010000128.1:6298-8380 GCA_964630985.1 uncultured Occallatibacter sp. | reverse complement strand
TCACGTCCCAAAAGTTCTGGCTGCGTCGTCGCCGATCAAGTGATGGGATCGGGATCGGACCGGGATGTTTTCCGAGCGAAAGTTGCACGATAGCGGCCGAGATCCGACGTCTTCCGGCGACCTTTCGCTCACTCTGCTCCTGACAATGATCACAACGGATGGTTTTATCGTCCTGGACTTAAGGATTGGGTTCGATGTGCGAGCCTTTATGCGTGGCGCGCGAACCTGGATCTCTCGCGGGGGCGGCCCTTTTCAACGGTAGAATTCGGTATGGCCATGCGACGACACTCCAAGGTCTCCGATTCGCCTGCCGCTCTTCAGGCCACGCTGCCGGTCGTGTGCATCGTCACGAAGGACAAAGAGTTTTTGGATGTGTTGATTCCAGAAATCGATCCCTGGTTCAAGGTGATCGTCCGCGACAGTTATGACGACCTTGCACGTACGACACGGGAAGCGGATGCGGCGGCCGTTCTAATCGACATCGATACTGAAGGGGAAGAACCCTACGGGGGCTTGCCGGTTCTGAACGAACTGCGCAGGCTGAACGAGAACTCCACGCTGATTTCCATGAGCAGGGCAAAGGCGCGTTCTGTCGAAAAGCAGGCGCTCGCTGCGGGGGCTGACGCTCATTTTCGCAATCCTGTGGACGTTGCCGAGCTCCGCACAACTATGGTGGAGACACTGCGCTACCGCAACGAGGAAGCGGAGCGCGGGCGGATGCGCCAGCAATCGCTGGAGTCGAGCCGCTTCCAGGATTTTGTGGGCGCCAGCGAGTCTATGCGGCTGGTTTATGACGCCATCCATCAGGTGGCTGCGAGCAGCATCAACGTGCTCATTCGGGGCGAAAGCGGAACCGGCAAGGAACTGGCCGCTCGCGCCATTGTGGCGCTCAGCCCTCGCGCGAATAAGCCCTATATCCGTCTTAACTGCGCCGCTCTTCCTGAGAACCTTATCGAGTCTGAGTTGTTCGGGAGCGAGCGCGGAGCATTTACGGGAGCCACCGAATCGCGGCCGGGGCAGATTGAGCTGGCAGATGGCGGCACTCTGTTTCTCGACGAGATTGCCACTCTGACTGCTCCACTGCAAACCAAGCTGCTTCGTGTGCTTGAAGACCATCAGGTGCAACGGCTCGGAGGGCGGACCATGCGCAAGATCGATTTCCGCCTGATTTGCGCCACAAACGAGCCGCTCGAGGAAATGGTCCGGACTGGCAAGTTTCGCGAAGACCTCTTCTACCGGATTCATGTCATCCCTATTCAACTGCCCCCGCTCAGGGAACGTGACGGCGATATTTCCCTGCTTTGCGATTACTTCTTCGAAGTTCATTGCCTGGCCAACGGTGTGCCGGTCAAACAGATGGCTCCCGATGCGCTTGCCGCACTCGAAGAACATACCTGGCCGGGAAATGTGCGCGAGCTGGAGAATCTGATCCAGCGGCTGGTAGTGACAGTCCGGAGGGACGATATCCGGGCCAGTGATTTGCCTCCCCGCGTAACGGCCGAAAGTGTCGCTGCCCAGGAAGCGATTCTGGTGCCCGTGGAGGGAACCGATTTCGACGTCGAGATTCGCCGGCTGGAAGTTGCGCTGCTTTCGACGGCTCTGCGGCGCACCAACGGGAGCAAGGCCGCGGCCGCGCGGCTGCTGAATATGGATAACCAGCGGATGAAGTATCTGTGCCGAAAATACGGACTCTGACAAAGCGATGGGTTAATAATTAACCACAAATGGGTTACTTTTTAACCCATCCAGCGAAATCATCGGGAAAGGGCAATACGGCCCAGATCCGCTAAATCTTTATAAATCAGCGGATTGCAGATTTCACAACGGCCGCGGCCGGTTTGGCACGCTGGATGCAATAGGTATAGCGTCAAGGAATTCAAAACACCCAGGGGGAGAAAAACAATGGCAATCTCAAAGAAGTCTCTGATCGGTGGCGCCAACGCCTCGAAGTTAACCGCCGCAAAGCAAGCCGCATCCGCCCCAACCACGGCCGCGAAGCTGGTTGCCGCACAAAGCCTGGCAACGGCCAGTGGCGTGCGCACAGCCGGTGGAGTCCGGACGGCAAGTGGAGTTCGCACCGCC
>CAZVYV010000128.1:0-6198 GCA_964630985.1 uncultured Occallatibacter sp. | reverse complement strand
GGTATTCGCACGGCGAGTGGTATTCGCACAGCCAGCGGAATTCGGACGGCTGCCCGCTATCTGTAAGACTGCAGGTTGAAGTTGTTTTCGCTCTATCCGAGTCTGCAGTTTTGAGGCCGGTACGGGATCAGTAAAGGAACCTTGGAGTGTTTCATGAGAGAGAGGCGGCTCGAGCAGCCCTCCCAGCACCAATGAACACCGATCCAACTTTCTCTCGCGTGCAACAAGCGGCAATCGCGCAAGCGGTTGCCGCTTTTGCGTTACCACCAAATGTGCGCTCTGAGCAGATCGGATACTACGGCGACGGCGCGCCCCGCCAAACTTCGCCTGACCCCAAAGACGATCGCGCGCCCAGCGACTCCGAAGCCGGGGCTGCCGGCGGAGGCTGGTAGCTGCATACGCGCGGTATAAAAGACGGGGAGCTTGATGCCTTTGTAATCCTGCGCGGCTATAAGGCCCTGAGGCAGGTTCACCGCATCGCCCCCCGGCTGGGCCAAGGTAAGGTGCACAGGCGAAAAGTGGCCGGGAAGCTCAAGCGAGAGTTCAGCGCCCGCTTGGATCCGATCGAGAGCAGCAGAGGGAATGTAGACGCGTACCGCACGTGGCCCATCGTCGGCCATATCGAGCAGCGGCTGCCCGGGACCAACGTCCTGATCGAGAAGCGCCGCGGGATCCCGCGTAAGCACGATCCCATTTTTGGGCGCTTCTACTGTGAGTGAGGATTCCGCCTCACCCGCGAGCCGCGTGAAGCGCAGTGCCCCGTTTTGCTTTGCGGCCGCCGGGCCGATGCTTTGCCCCTGCAATTCGGCGTTGAACGCCTGAAAGCTTGCGCTGCGGCTTTGCGCGCCAGCAGAGTCGACCATTGAAGCCGCCAGTGTGCTGGACATCGTTAGCAGTGCTTGTCCGGCCTGCACCTGCTCTCCTTCGCGAACCATAACCTCGCTTACCTTTCCGGGAATGGCCGCATGAAGGACTTCAGAGCGGATCGGCTCTATGACAAAATATGCGTTTTCGCGGTCGCGCGAGAGCGGAAGCAAAAGGAACGCCATGATGATGCCGGCCGCAACAAGAGGAACGGGGCGCAGAAGCCGGGCTGCGCCGAGTTTCTCCCGCCAGAACTGAACGGTCACATTTCGCAAGGAGCGCAGGCGCGATCGGAACATGAAAAAAGACAACACACCTGCTGGGATGATTGCGAAATCCGCCAGCCAGTGATACGAAATGTTAAATGCGAGGCGGATGACAAAAAAAAGCAGAATGTAACTGTAGAAGCCGGAAGCGACTGCGTAAAGAACGAAGAGCGGCGCGCGCCGTCTAGGTATCACAATCATCTCGACCGGCAGGCGCAGGATACGGCTTTGGAACCACCCCGACAGGAAAACGGTTGACCGCTCCTTCAGGTCGGGAATGCCGATCACTTCGGTCAAGAGGTAATAGCCGTCGAGTTTGATAAGGGGATTAAGGTTCAGGATCACGACAGCGATGCCGGTAATCAGAATCAACTGGTAAGTCAGGTCGTGCAACCACGCGCCAGCCGGAGTATTCAGCCATACAATCATCGAGAAGCCGCAGATCACCAGTTCAATCCAAATGCCGGCAATGATGGTGGCCAGCCGCTGCAGTTTGGAGGCGGAGATCCAGATTTCAGTGACATCGCAATAGAAGCATGGCGCAAGATAAAGGAACATGAAACCCATTTGGTGAACCTGTCCGCCAAAGTGCTTGCAGGTGAGGCCGTGGGCAGTTTCATGGATAAACCCGAGAGCGAAAATCAAAAGCCAGAATTCCACCAAATCCGGCAATGCCTTGTGAATGAAGTTGAAGTAGAGTGCGATGTCTGGACCAATGAAGCTCCAATTGGCAAGGAAGATCGAAGCTTCAAAGCAGAACAGAACGACAGCGAAGAGAGCGAACCACGGGTTGTAAATATACTTGCCGACGCGGGCGTCGAGCCAAGTCAGATATCGATCCGGATCCCAAGCCGAGAAGCCGATGTAAGCCAGGCTCACCTTGGACTTGCGCGAGGCGCGGCGTTCGCGCTGACCGATCAGCTTCTGGTTCATCGCAATGTTTTTCTCTTGCGGGCTCTTGTACCAGAAACCTGCGTCCTCAAGGGTATCGGCAAAACTTTGCACATCTGCCGCACCCATCGGCGCCCCAGTGTTGGCGGTGAACTCTTCGGCAATCTCCTGGTAAGAACGAACGCCGTCAAATAGCAGAGCAAGCTGCCATTGGCTCGGATCGAAGCGGAAATAATTCCCTTTCTCCCGTTTGAAGATGCCGACAACGGGCTCGCCATCCAGCGTATCGTCGCGAACGATAAGGTCGGGATCGAGACACGGCGAGTGTCCGCGCGCCAACCGTGCCCGTGGCATTTCCGGAAGTGCGGCGTCGAGCGCTTCGCTCAGATTCATGGCGCGAGACGGACCTGCATGGTCATTCCAGGCTTGAGCAGCGACGAAGGATGGTCCACTGCGCCGATCACCTGTACGCTGCCGCTGGCAGGATCTACTACCGGGCTGACACGAAAAATGCGGCCCGGCTGATGAAGGTCGGGATAATCGGCAGTGGTAAGGTCGAGCCGCTTTCCGGCGGAAAACGAAGCCATAAGCGTTTCCGGCACGGTAAAGAAAACGCGCAGCGGAGCTTCGGCAGTAATCCAGAAGAGCGCGTCTCCGGCTTTTACCTCCTGATCAATCCGGATCGAGCTTCTGCCAATGACGCCGGCAAACGGAGCCACGATGCGCGATTGCTCCAGTTGCGCCGTTGCCGACGCAAGGTTCGCCTCCGCAGCGGTTTGCTCACTCTGGTAGCGGGCAACCTCTGCATTTGCCTGGTCGAGCTTGTACTGGCAGATCTCCCAGTCTTGGTCGCTCAGGATTTTGGCGTCGTGCAGTGCAGTGGCGCGTTCCAGATCGGCGCGTGCACTGCCTTGTTCGGCCTGCCAGTTGCGAACCTGAGCCTGGGCTTCGGCGATATGCGCCTTCTGCGCGTCCACCGCCGAACGCAGAATCCGGTCGTCCAGTTGGGCCAGAAGCTGCCCGGCTCTTACGTGGTCCCCGATCTGTGCGTCGATTTGCACCACCCGGCCCTCGCGCTCGGCGCCAATGTCGGCCTGTTGATCGGCTACAAGCGGTCCGGTCGTGGTGAATTTCTTTGCATCCGGCACGGCCTGCGTTGGCGCGGGTGCCGGCGCGGGCGCGGCCACGCTATCTGGCGGCGTGGATGCGGCAACAACAGGAGCCGGGGAATGCGAGTCGCAGCCGCTTGCCAGCAGCGAAGCAACCGCCGCCATCGCCAACAGTCGAATCCATCTGCGTTTTATATCAATATGCATGCGTCACCAGCCGATCAAGTTCCAAACCGTCTGCCATACCCATAGAGCCGGCCGGCGCAGCAGCACGTAACCCGCCGGCCTCAAGCCGATATAGATCTTTCCCTTTCCGCTCATTCCGGCGCGAAGCATCGCGTCATTGTTCGGCACCTGAACTTCGGCGGCAAAAGTGCGGAAGCCATCGCCGGCGACCGCTTGCGGACTCACCACGGAAACCTGGCTGTGCCAGGTCCGCTGCGGATAGCTCTCCAGTTTGATCGCCGCGTCCTGGCCGGAACCCAGCAGCGAAGCGTTCTGTTCGGGAACCGCGATTTGAATGACTGCCGATTCAAGATCCAGAACCTGCGCGAAAGCTGCACCCGCATCCAGGTGCTGACCCGCGAGATTCTGCAAGTTCGGAGTGACGACAATACCCGCAATCGGCGACCGCAGTTGCGCACTGTCAAGGCGCGAGCGGGCCTGAGCCACCTCCGACCGGAGGTAGTCGGCGTTGGCCCGGTCGGCGCCGGCCTGCGCGCTACCGTGCGCCAGATCGTTCTCCATCGTGAGCAGTGACTCTTGATACTTGGCTTCGGCTGCGGCCAGGTCCGTGCGCCATTGCCAGTCGTTGATGGCTCCCAGCACCTGTCCAGCCACCACCCGCTGCCCCTCATGCGCGTAGACCTTGTCGACGCTCCCATCGACCGGTGCAGCCACAGTCACCAGATGCTGCGGCACCACCACCGCGTCCCCTTCAACGCGCATCGGCAACGGACAGAAAATCAGGAATAGTGCCACCGCCGCTGCCACCGCGGCATAGGTCATGCGACGGCTGCCGGTCGTGCGAAGCAGAGCATTCCGTTTTTGCACCAGCGGCTCAATCAGGCTGATCAAGGGGACTTCGCGGTAAAGCAGCGCATTGCGGATGGCCACCGTTGCCTGGCCGCAAAGAATCTTGATCATCTCCTTTTGCGGCAAATCCAGAAACTCCGCATCACTGCTCTCGTAAATCACCATCCCCACGCGGCCCTGGTCGTCGTTCAGCGGCAAGGCAAAGAGCCCGCGGTAGCTGGTGTCTTCAAAATGGCGCAAGACCTCCGGCGGAAGTCCAGAACTTTGGTTGGAATCCGTTTCCTCCTGCCATTGCAGGTCCAACGCGTCCGGTTGCGAAGAAAGCCAGTTCACTAGCGTCTTCACCCGCTCCACTGCAATATCGCCCATGGGCAGGTTGGTCATGCCTGAGATGGCCTTCAACTGCAAGCGCCCGCGGTGGTCGAGCGCGATCGCGCACAATTCGTATGGCAGCACACTCTGCGGACTGTTCACAATGATCTGCAGCAGCCGGTCCAGGCGCAGCGTGGAGGTGATCTCGGAACTCACCTGCACCAGGACCTTCAGAATCTCCAGCTTTCGCTCGGCCAACATGAGGCTGGCATTTTTCAGTGCATTGGCAATCGTCTCGGCCATCGACGACATAAGGAACTGGTCGTCATCGTCGAACGGCCGGTCGGCGCGATTGATCGCCTCGAGCACGCCGATCTCTGATTCATCCTGCATCAGAGGAACCAGAAGCGCGTTGCTCACCGGCGGGATCGTGCTTTCTTCCGGCAGCCGCGCATTGCGCTTTTGCAATCGTTCGTCACTCTCGTCAGTGATCAGAACCGGCTCGCCCTCTTCGGCCATATCTGCGACGTAGCCCTCGCCCAGAGCCTCGGTCATGCCCAATTCAACCGTGTCGTCAGTCCCTTCGCTCGAAACCAATCGCAGATCGGCCCCGTCAAAAAGCCACAGATGCATCGCCTGGCACGGAAGCATGTCCAAAGCTTTCGTCGGCACCATCGCAATCACCGCATCCATTTCGAGTGTCGCGTTCAGCGACTTCTCCAGGTCGTACATCTGCGACATGCGGTGCACGGAATCCAGGAGAGTCTGCCGTTGCTGTTCGAACAGCTCGCCGGACAAGAGCGCCGGCGCGGTCAAGCGCACGATCGGCGCAAGATCCGTCAATTGGCCCGGCTCGATCGAGCTTGAAAAAACCACGATTTCGAGCACGCCTGCCAATTTCCCCGCGTATTCCAAAGGTATATAGGCAAGCGCGCCCACCGAGCGCGGCGCGTCAAAGTGCGCGTAGTCTTCGCGGCTCAGGTTTTGCTTGTCGTGTACCTGCGCCTCCGCCGGAAACGACTCCGGCATCTCAAACAGCCAGTTCCCCGAGTGCTGCACCTCTTGAAGCGACAGTTCTCCCGCCGCGCCCGCGATCGTCCACGGCGCAGATTCGTTTTCCGGCTCATATCGATGAACCAGGCAAGCACTATCCGGCAGCAGGCTGGTGATGGCCCCGGCGATGATCGTTCCCCGCGAGGCGACATCCGCCGCAACCAGCAGTTGCGCCGCCATTTCAATGGCTGCCTCGTCCGCCGGCGTGACCGCGTATTTCACTTCATCCATGAGCGGCGTATCTCCGCAAACATTCGTTCACCGTGGCCGGGCGGTGAGGATCCGCCCTTCGGCTGCAGATCGAGTTCGGGTACAGCCTCTGCGTTGCGCGCAGAATCCTGCGGCAGGCAGAGAAAACCGGGAGTCCGGCCATCTGCGTCTTCGCGCAGCAATCTTTCGGCCGCTCAGGGCATGTGACCCGTTGCGTAATCCAACAAGTGTCTACAGTGGTTCCATCAATTCAAGTGTTCGTCCATTGACGCATCTCCCTTGGCCTCCGACCCCCCGCTTGACAAGAAGATGCATCGACGAGAATATGGTCACGAGCTTAACAAGCCAATCTCCCCGCGTAAAGTGGATTCTGAAAGAGAGATTTCCCGTGGATCTCGACATAATTGAGAGCGGAAGTGTCTGCACCCTGAAGCTCAAGGGCAAGCTAGTTAGCGGCG
>CAZVYV010000127.1:0-8391 GCA_964630985.1 uncultured Occallatibacter sp. | reverse complement strand
GCGTCAATCGCGGTGCGGTATTCGGAGAGGATGCCTGCCTCGGCGAGGATATCGGAACCTGCGGGCAGGTCGCCTGAGCCTGGGGTTTCATAACCGTGCAGGGCGGTGAAGTCCTGGATGATCTGGGTGCACCGGCGATGGCGATGGAAGTCGCGAAAGCCGCCGATGTCCATGAGAATGTCGAAGCGAATAGCGGCGCCGGCGTGAAAAGCGCGGAGCGTTTCGTCGTGCCTGCCTCGATGTCTCAGGCCCAGCTCGATGATCTCGGCAACGCGGGCGGCGGGCAGGCCCGCCACGAAGTCGCGAAGCTGCCGGTATGGATGGCGGCTGACGGAATAAAGGAGGGTGGCTGCGAGCTCGACTTCGAGGGTCTCTCTGCGCTCGACGAGATCGACGAGCGGGGCGGCGGCGGGGGGCACGTCTTTGAGCAACTCGGCGGCGGCGCGCGTGAGCTCTGCGCGGGTCTGGATGAGGTAGTCGCTGGGTTCGGAATACTTGACCAGAGTTGGCGCGGTGCGGACTTCGCGCGTGAAGAGCGCGGCGGCCTGAGCGGCGAGATCCGGCGCGACTTCGTCGTCGAGAGCAGCGATCTTGTCGATGATGGTCTGGGCCGCCTTGGCATTCAGGTTCCATGCAGGGCCGGTAGCGGCTTCGCGAAGCTTTTCGCCGAGCAGGCGGATCTCCGCTGCGGGGTGGGAGAGCAGGCGCGAGACCTGGGATTCAAGCGTGCGTGCGCTGACGATTTGGCCGAGCGACGTATTGGTGGCCAGAGGAAGCAAATAGCGCGCGACGTCGAATGCGCGGGCGCGGAGGGTGCGCTCGTAGGCGTCGGGCTTCATGCCGTCAGGTCGGCCGAAATGGCGGCGGAGGAGATCGACGACTGCGAGAGTCGTCCGTTTGTAGGCGGCAAGCAGCGAGTCAATGGTGCGCTCGTAGAGATCCCGAGAGTGGGTATCACTGGCGAAATCGGGGTAGTAAAAGCCGGACTCGAGGAAGTTTTGATAGCGAGTGGACCGTTCCTGCCCGTCCCAACGGGTTTCGTCGACGAGGACGATGGCGGCAAGAAGGGAGAGGCGCTCGACGGCAAAGGCTATGTGGGCAAGATCGGCGATGGAACGGTGCCCGTATTGAAAATAAAAGGTGTTAAGGAACTGTTCGGCGCGCTGGGAGCTGATTTCGGCGATGGAATCGCGCATGGAAAGAGCCGAGCGGGAATACTTGGCCATCGCATAGGCGAGGATTTCGGGGTCTGCGCCATGGATGGCGATGACTTCGGTTTGATTGCGCGCCGAGGCGGGAAGCGAAGATTCACTGGACATGAGGAAGGTCTCGCGGACAGAATACGTCATGAGGGAGCACCCGCGCGCAGTGGCGGACTGGGAGCCCCACTGAGAGCGAGCGCAACGAGAGAGCGCAGGCCTCAGAGCACGGGAGCAGCCATGCGGGAGTTTTTGGTGCGAACGTCGCACAAACCGCGGCCCTTGCCGGCGGGGCGCTGGGCGATGACCCAGCGCTGGAACGATCTGTTGCTTGCGCACTGGCCCATCGCGACGGAGAAGATGCAGTCGCTGCTGCCCGACTGGCTTGAAGCCGATACGATACAGGGCACCGCCTGGCTGGGCGCGGTGCCGTTCTGGCTCGACCGCATCAAAGTCCGCGGCATGCCTGCGATTCCAGGGCTGCGGAGCTTTCCTGACCTGAATTTGCGGACGTACGTGCGGGACCTGTTCACGGGAACGCCGGGTTTCTATTGCTTCAGCGTGGATTCGAGCAATCTGCTGGCAGTGGCGGCGGCGCACCTGGTCTACCACTTGCCGTATCGGCTGGCCGAAATGTACCTGGAGCCGCGATCGGAGCGCGAGTTTGCGTTTTATAGCCGCCGGCGATTTTCGGCGCGGCAGGTGATCTTCAAGGCGCGGTACCGGGGCTTAGGTCCAACGCGGGCGACGGCGGAAATGCGGCCGGGATCGCTGGAATATTTCTTCACGGAGCGGCCATGCGTCTTCTCGACCAACCGCGCGGGAGACCCAATCAGGGCGAACCTGCATCACGTTTCATGGCCTCTGGAGGAAGCTGAGGCAGAGATCGAGCGCAACGATCTGGCGACAGCGGTGGGCCTCGATCTGCCCGACCGGGAGCCGGTGCTTCACTACTCACGGCGGCTGGCTGTCTATGTGTGGCCGGCGGAGCTGGCGCGTCCTGCTCTGGCGGCGCGACCGGTAACGGTGGCGGCGACGCCGACGTAACGGCAGTTCGCAGCTCTCGACATCGCCGCTCGATCCGCTACTTTATCGACAGAGTCGCGGCAAGTGCGTTGCAACTCGGTGTGGTTTGGGCCTGCACACCGTACGGAATGGTTTGTCCGCTCAGCGCGATGGTGCACTGAGCTTCCGTGGTGCTGCCGCTTCCGGGATTGCCATTCGAACAAAGTCCGGCCGGAAAACTGGACAGCGTAAACGGCTTTGGGCTGATCCAATATACGGTCTGACCGCTAGACGCCGCGATCGTCGTCAATGGGTTGCCATTGGGATCGTTCAGCGCCGTGGTTCCATTCACGCAGGACACATACGCCGTAACAGCATTGGTGGCAGGAGGAACGGCATTCGGTTGTGCCGGCGCGGGGCTCGGCTCGGATGAGTGCTGGATTCCGGCGAGATGAGCGAAATCCTTCTCCACGGCTCGCCCGTAGCTGGAGTTCTGAAAGGGACCTGTGGGCGATTGCTGGATGCCCGGATCAGGGCAGCTATACCCCTTGGGAGAGGTGCAATTGAAGAGATAGGGGCCAGCCGACGCCTGAGGGTCAATGGTGCAGGTAGATGGATCCCCGCCGGTCACGCACGGAGTGTACCCCCCCACAAAGCTCATCGCGAGACCCGACCCGTCGCCTCCCGGCGGCGGCACCAGTGTGATCCGGTCTCCCCCATACACGAGCAGATTCGCCATGGGATAGTTCTGCACCTGATAGACGATGTTCCGTCCACCGGCCGGCGATGCCGACCAGTCCATCCATATCCCCAAAAACACCCCGGCAACAAACACAAACAGAAGCAACAGCAGAGTTTTCATTCGATTGTCCTTTCCTTTCGCTGAATTGAGAAATGACTAGCCCCTGTTTCAAAAATGGTTTAGTGGATCCCTGTTGTCATTCCGCAGGGGCTAAAGCCCCATGTTTTTCCTACGTTTTTCGGCCCGGCTAAAGCCGTGCCCTTGTTACAAAACCGATTTTTGAAACACGCTCTAGCTTGAAGATGCGTTCCCACTGCTTTTCAGATTCTTGAGCTTCGACCGATACGCTTCCGTGCCGCGCAGATCTTTGAGGTCCACGGCCAGGTCGACCTCGGCCGGAGAGAGTCCCTTGTCCATGCACCACAACAACAGATCGAGTGCTTCTTTCCTTCTTCCCAGCACGTCCAGCGCCTGCACAATCATGAAGCGGGATGCCACGTCGTTGGCTCCGAGCGAAGAGGCGTTTTTCATGTCTGTCTCGGCGTCCTTGGTGTCGCCGATTTTCGCGTGGTAGAAGGCCAGGTTGGCCCATCCAAAACCATCGCGGGGATTGGTCTGAAGCCACGCGGACAACAGTTGCGCAGCCCGCCCATAGCACTCTTTGGCCATCGTGGCATTGCCCAGCACGGTGTAGCAGTCACCCATATTCCGCTGCGTCAGATGATTCCTGGGGTTGAGCGTGGCGGCGTGCCCGTAATCGGTCAGGGCATCGTTGTACTTGCCATCCTCGAAGTCCATGTCGCCGAGCGTGAGGTAGGCATCCTCGCTCTCTGCGCGCTTAAGGCTCTCGTTCAAGGCCGCGCGGGCATCGTCGCGCCTTCCCAGCTCAAGGTAGGTCTGGGCCAGGTTGGCCATCGGCTGCGCAACTTTCGGCGCAGCTGCCGCCGCCGCGGCAAAGGCCTTGGCCGCCTGGTCGTATTTGGCCTCCCGCGTCAGAATCACACCGAGGTTGTTGTATGCCGGCCAAAAATTCGGTCTTTCGCCTATGATGTCGCGATACGTCTGCTCCGCCTCGGGCAGCAGCCCCTGGCGCTCGAGCGCCCACGCTTTTTCATAGAGAATCTCGGGGTTTCCGGGGTCCGCCTGCTGCGCCTTTTGAAAATAAGTCTGCCCATCTTCCGCTTTGCCCTGCGAAACCAGGACCAGCGCCTGGCTCAGCAGCCCCATCGCGGAAAGAGGGTTGTAGCGCAGAGCGTTGGCCGCATTGCCGATCGCGAGATCCAGATTGGCCGATTCCCTGGTTAGGTTGAACTGGCGCAAATAGGCGATCGCCAGCTCGGCGTAACCGAGGGCAAAGTGTCCATCGAGATCGAGAGCCTGCTGATACTTTTCAATCGCCTGTTCCAGTCCGGCATGATTCGGTTCATTCATCAGTTGTTCCGCTTCGCTGTATGCCTGGTACACATTCGGAGCGACATTTTTCAGTTCTTCGGGATCGCTCAACTGGACGTCGCCGCTGGGAAGTTGCAGTAAAGAGGCGGCCTGGTGCGAGGCTTTCTCCGCAAGGCCGCCGATCGCGGCCATTGCGCACTCTACGGCGCCTTTGCGCAGCACACGCTGGGAGTGCGCATCCAGCAGGCGCAGAAACAGCTTCGCCTGGGATGCAGTCAGCTCAAGCGACGCAGCCAGGACCAGGTTCGCGCCCAGCGCGGTCTCGGCCTTCGCCGGCGAGTCGATCGCTTCCCGTGGCCCCGGCTTGTCTTCGGGTGCGATGATCATCAGATTCTTCACAGACGCCTCCGCCCGCGCAAGCCGCTGGCCGATCGAGTCCAGCACGGTGAACAGAAGCGCCGGGGGACGATCCGCAGGCATCGGCATCAAGGCAACAAACCTCGTGGAGGGGAGAGGGTCCAGGATATTTACGAGCTGCGCCCAGTCCAACCACACCCCAAGTGCGGCGCCCGCGCCTGCGCCCGCCCCCAGCAACACCAGCTTCCTACGCGAGATGCGCTCCATGCTCGAAGAGCGATTTTCCGTGCGCGCAGCCACGGTGGGCATTGACAGCATCGCGTCCGGGACGGTCCGGAATCGCTCCTCCACCGCAGGCCTGAGGCACCCCGCTATAAAACGTCTCCATGGTTCGGGAATCTCGGCCACATTGAACGGCGTCTTCACGCTTTTCCCGCGCCGCATGGGAACACGCGGCGCGTGTCCCGTTAAAACCAGATGAGCGACTACTCCCAGCGCATACACATCGCTGGCCTTTGACGGCGCAGCTCCATAGAAGAGCTCCGGTGCCATGAAACCGGGCGTCCCGGCAACTCCATCAACGGTAAGTGCCGTCTCCTCACCCAACGCCGCCCGCGCAAGGCCAAAGTCCGTGACCCAGGCAATCACGTCCGCGCCCGAGCCTTGCAGAATGATGTTCGCGGTCTTGATATCCCGATGCAGGATTCCTGCCTGGTGGGCGGCGGTGATCCCCGCTCCCACCTGTCTCAAAATGGAAAGCGCTTCATCGTCCGGCAAAGGACCCACGCGCGAAAGCCGCGCTGCAAGACTCTCTCCCGCCAGGAGCTTCATCGTCAGGTAAGTGAGTTGCCCCTCCGGCCGCTTCCAGTGCCCAAGATCGTACATCGGACAAAGATTTGGGTGGACCACTTCACGAGCGCTCAGAACTTCACGCTCGAATCGCTGGTGCATGGTTGGATCGGCCGCATAGTGCGAAAGAATCGTCTTGAGCGCGACGTGAATGCCGCGCAGTTGGCGATCCTCCACCTCATACACCTCGCCCATCCCTCCCCGCGCGATGAATCGAACCACGGAGAACCGGCCGTCAATCAAGTCGCCCCGCTTAAACTGCGAATCGCCCGCCGGCGCTGCCAGATCCTCCCTGGGTGAGCCCGGGTCAGGCTCTGCCGCGGCGCCGAGTCGTTCGGCCAAGCCGAGTGCCGCGGCCTGCGGTGAGGTGCTGTCGGTGTTAGTGGGAAGGTTGTCCATCTCTCACGAGCGAACCGGCCAGGCGCGCAAGTCCGAGGGAATCGTTCAATCGGGGTCGAATTTGGACTTAGGTGAGGAAGCGAACCGGCAAGGCCGTCACGATGAGTGTACCCCGGAAGCCTTGAATTGCAAGGTCCTTTTGCCAAACACCTGGCTCGGATCGCGCGGCGGCTCGAGCTTCGGTGCCGGGTCAACGAGCCACTTATCGAAGCGTGAAGACTTCTATGTGGATTCCGGAAATGCTCTAGTGGGCGACGCTCTGAAACGGCTTCGATCCGTCGCCGGCGATCACGTCCGAAGTTTCAAGCTTGCCGTCGCGAATATAGACCAGCCTGGCAACAGTGCCGGGCTTCAATGCGAAGATCGAGCCAACCAAGTCGGCTGTGTTGTTCGTGGGATTTCCGTTCAGCGAAACAATGATGTCACCAACCTTCAGTCCAGCTTTATCCGCGGGGCCGCCTTGAACCACGGCGCCAACTTTCGATCCGGGCATGACAACGTGAGCCTGCGCCCCGGTCCCGCTGGTCACGTCGTGTAACTGAAGGCCGATCACGCCGTAAGGCTTAACGACGCACACTGACATCAAGTTGACGTTGGTGCCGCTTTTCTCCTGCGACCATGTGTTGCCGCCGTCCTCTGTGTGCAGGATTGTGCCGGCATGGCCGACGGCCCAGCCTGACTGCTGAGTGGCAAAGTTAATTTCATCTAAGTCTTCTCTGGTTCCGCTGGCCTGGAAGTTCCACGTGGCGCCGCTGTCATCCGTGTGCAGAATGACCCCGTCGCGGCCCACGGCCCAGCCTGACTGCGGGCTCACAAATGCTACCGACATTAAGTCGACCCGGGTGCCGCTGGCCTGAGTCTTCCATGTGCTGCCGCCGTCTTCGGTATGCAGGATTGTGCCCTTTCTGCCGACCACCCAGCCCGAGGTCGCCGAGGGAAAAGACATCCCGATCAAGGATCGAACGGTGGGACTGTTCTGCTTTTTCCATGTGGCGCCGCCGTCGTCGGTATGGACGATTGCCCCGTCAGATCCCGACGCCCAGCCCGATTCCTTGTTAATGAAGGTCACGAACGAAAGGTACCCGGAGGCCGCGCTATTCTCCGGTTTCCAGGTGTTTCCGGCGTCTTCAGTGTGCAGAACGATGCCTTGATCCCCAACGATCCAACCGGCATTCGGCCCGACAAAGGCGACCTCGCTGAGGTCTTCGCTGGTCAGATCCTTACCCTGCTGGCTCCATGTTGCGCCGTCATCGTCCGTATGAAAGATGGCGCCGCCGCTCCCAACGACCCAGCCCGAGAGTCTCGTAGGAAATGCGACCGAGTAAAACGTTCCCTTACTGGTGTTCTTCGTAATCCATGTGAGGCCGCCGTCTTCGGTCTCGAGCATCTTCGCCTGTTCACCCACCGACCAGATCGACCAGGGCCCAGCGAGTGGCGGATTCGCACTCACAGTGGGAGCTTGATGCGGATGGCCCCCTCCACCTTCGCCACCCGACGGAGAGACGACGCGCGTCCAAAACAGAAGCGCTCCGAAGACGGCGATTACGCATACTGCAGCGGTTACCAAAACCACTGCGAGCTTTTTTTCCGGCTGCGCTGGGCCATTCTGTCGGAGTCCAGCGCGAACCTCAAGAACTGCGCTACTGATCCATGAAATCGAAAGGAAGAGCAGGGAGATAAAGAACACGGCGAAACTAATTGCGCCCCAATCAACCTTCTGAGAAAAGGCCTGGCAGGAATCTGTGAAGCGGTAACTGATAAGGGTTCCGGTGAGCCAGGATGGGGCAACGCCATGCCACACGGTGGCGCAGCTCCTGAGTGTGTAGAAGCCCACCGTCGCCACCACGAGGGCAATGCATCCGGACAAACCTTTGACAAATGCCAGTACACCTGGAGACAGGTAGCCAAAGCCTTGCACAGCCTTGCGCTCGCCGATGAATTTATGCGGCCACATCGCGCGCATCCCGAGTTGGAGGATCAGGTAGCCCAGGAGAACGATGACGGTGTGCTCGCCGATCCACCACATCAGTTCCAGGAAAGGATGATCGTGAAC
The DNA here is from genome assembly GCA_964630985.1 of uncultured Occallatibacter sp. Lineage (GTDB taxonomy): Bacteria > Acidobacteriota > Terriglobia > Terriglobales > Acidobacteriaceae > Telmatobacter. The sequence goes on along the minus strand of CAZVYV010000127.1, from coordinate 395 downwards.
GATCACCCAGGCCGAGCCAACGTCTGCCCCCATCCAGCTAAGCCACTTCGGGGTGACGCCGCTGGTGATAATCGGGGTGCAGTATTTGACCAGGCCGAAGAGCCCGACCAACCCCCAGACGATCATGATGCAAGCGCCGATGCCCAGCAGAACCCATCCGAGGATTCTGAATTTGAGTGGCTGAAGCGTTGGCAGCGCCTCAGCGGTTTCGCCTGGAGTGTGGCGGCGATAGCGCCTCAGCCGCCGCAGACCCGACCGGAACCACGCTAGACCTCCCGCGCCCACAAAGAGCGACAGAAACGCAAAAATAGAAAGGCCGAATTCGGAGCTGGTTGTATTCGACGTGCCGAAAAAGACTGTGTAGAGGCAAAGCATGATGAACGCCGCCGCCGCGA
>CAZVYV010000126.1:0-8464 GCA_964630985.1 uncultured Occallatibacter sp. | reverse complement strand
GTCCCTGCTGCAGGAGGTAGGAGCAGCGCGCAAGATAATCGATCCAGGGCTTGGCCTCTTCGGCCCAGGTATCGTTGCGATTGAACCAGAGCCCATACGGCCCTAACGTCAGCCCCGGAGCCAAGTCGGGCGCCGGTTGATGCGTCGACTCATGAATCTCGAAGCGATTCACTCCCAGAGCGAATTCCAGGTCGGCAACTTTCTTCAGGCTGTTCGGCGAGAAAGACCACGCCGGACCGCGCGACGTCATCGATTCGGCGCCAACCAGATTCTGCCCGTAGATGTGAGCAATCGACGCGGCTCCGCGCAGGTCGGCGCTGTAGTCGACATCAGCTTCCGGGCTGTCGGCCCATGTCCACATCGCACCCATCGGAACATCTGCTTTGCTGCGCATCTCCATGTCATCGCCCAGCGACGGACGATGATACTCGAGCGCTTCGCTGTAGTAACTCATCCCATGGCTATGCAAGTCGTCGGCAATCTCCCCGTAATGATTTTCCGCGAGCAATTGGCCGAGCGTACGCCGGAAATCCCAAAGAAAACGATCTGTATCTGCAGCACTCTTGATTACCACACCAGTAAGTGCCGGCAGCCACGGCCGCGGATCGTACCCACGCCGATTCCGAAACTCTTCGAGGATGTTATTCGTCCAGTTCTGCGGACCTACTTCGATGCTGTCTGTGAGTAACCACGAGATGCCGTCTTTGCCCATGTTCTCCGGGCCGACAGTATCCGCATACATCTTGAGATAGCCGTCTAGATAGTTCTTCACATCCTCGCGGTTCAGCTTGTCAACTTCAAGTCCCGTTGCCTCCGCCGGTGCCGGGCCGTTCTCGTGCCCGGTGAGCGAGTAACCGATGCGCAGAATCATCCAGTTTCCATCGGACGGAGTCCAGTTGAGCGATCCATCAGGCTGCATTTTTTCCGTCAGGTTGATCACGTCCTCCTGCGGCACAATGAATTTCGGCGCGACTTCTGGATCGCGAATGGCATAGAAGTCTCTCGCGTTGGCATACCCCGCGCGCTTCTCCCATTCGCTCGTGCGTGCGCCACTCGCCAGTACTAATTCCGTGATTTTGTGGTCGCGAACCGGCGGCCCGTCCGGCTGCGCGAGATAGACAATGCGGAAGTACCGCGCCGTCGCCGCATTGAACGCAACCGTTCGCTCGACAAGGCTGCTGAAGGGAATGTCGGCAACTTTCTTGAAGCTCGCGCCGTCGTCGCTCGATTCGATGAACGGCGGTGCTGCGTTGCTCTCATGATCGAAAACGCTGATCGCATCGTTCAGGCTCGCCAAAGTCACCGCCTGGATCGTTTGTGGATGCCCGTAATCGAACTGCACCCACGCCGCGCTTGGCGGTGCGTCCATCGGCAGGTCCAGCGCCACAGTATTCACATCCCCATCGGAGAGTGCGGCCGCGTTCACGGTTCCGCCGCTCGACGTCACCTGCGGATTAAGCCTGGCCTGCGACTCGTCTCCTTCGGGAATCTTGTACGCGATGACAGACGAGTCGGCATAGAACTGCGGAGGGGTCACGATGGTTCCATCCGCGGCGCGCCGCCCTGACACTTCAAAATTCTGAAAAGTCCCATCGACCTCAGGCGGGTGAGGCAGCTTGCCGATGAAGGGCCGTCCGCCTTCGACGCGCGTCGTGCTCCAGACCATCTTCTTCATGCCTTGCGCAGCGGGCACCCAGGGCCCTCCGGTTTCACTCCATCCAGGAGAACTGGCAATGGCCACTTCCATGCCGAAACCGTGCGCAATCGTAAGCGCCGACCGAAACGCGCTCTTCCACTCCGGCGTCATGTAGATCAATCGATGCGGAACGACCTGCGGAGTGTTGATGGAGCCTTCGAAGATCGTCACGCCACCCAGGCCAATGCGATGCATCCACTCCAGGTCGAGCTCGATTCCCTGGTTTGAGATGTTTCCGTTCATCCAGTGCCACCACACGCGGGGCCGCGCTTCGTTGGGTGGATCGAGGAATCCACGGAGCAACGGATCGCCTTGCAAGACCGGCTTCGCTTGCGAATCTGCGGGAGCTTGCGCGCGAACAAAGCAATTCGCTGAGCATGCGACACAAACCAGAACAGCAAGAATCGAACGGCGACTTTTCATAAGGGATCATTGTAGATTCGTTGCTCGATGAAGAGAAGCCGGCGCTTTCGCAGACAGTTGCAAGGCGGCGAGCGGCGCCACGCGACGAACCAACGGAGATCTCGTGATCTCCCACCAAACACGCGGAGAGGAAGGAGTCTTTTCAGAACCACTTCGAGGGATGTTGGAGGGGGTGAGCTTAGAAGGTGAAGGCGAGTCCGGCGCGGAGGCTGCGCTGATCGTCGGCAAAAAGAAGCAGCGAACCGTCGCTCAGAATATAAGGACGATAGCCTTCGGCGAGCAGGTTCCTGACTTCGAGCAGCGCTTCCAGGCCGCCCGATCCGTCGCGAGTGACGTGAATTGGCTGGCTCACGCGAACATTCAGGTATGGCGCAGACGCATTCTCGGCGAAGGGCGCAATGTTCGTCACAGTGCCATCCTGCTGCCAGCGATAACTCGCGCTCCAACGCGTGCGGGTGCCATCCAGCGTTCCTGAGAGCGCGATCGTATACGTCTGTGCCCGCCTTGGGTGCGCAGAGGCAAGCACCTCGGCCAGCGGAGTCGCCTGCGGCAAAGCGGGCATCACTAGCGCGGCGCCACTTGCATAGCTCACGCGAATGCGATTGCTGCCAACCACTCGGCGCTCCGCGCTGGCTTCCACTCCCGAGGAGAAAATGGTCGGGCCCGAAACACGAAGCAGATTGCTCGCCGGATCGAAGAGCGCGGCGGCGTCCGCTGCAGAACCAGCTCCGGCAAAGCGGCCCAATGCCTGAAGTACGGGATTGTCGATGCGATCGGAGTAAACCAAAACGGCCAAACCCGAAGAATCGGTCTGCCGTTCCCAACCGATCTCCTGATGCATTCCATGCTCAATGGCCAGCGCGCTGCCGCGCATCGCCATGGCCGGCAGCCACGTCGAAGATTCTGAGTCGTCGTCGCCGGGAGCCCGATCCTGCGTCATGGTTGCCAACCGGTAGCGAATTCCATTGGCGCCATGCCGCCACTCAACGTTTACAAACGGAAGCATCGCGGTTGCAGTGCTTGGACTTTCACCTCCAAGCCGACCAATCACCGCCGTCGAACCGACCTCGGCATCAATATCCGGTCCGAATTGCATGGTTTCGAAGCTGCGCACCGCTGCTTCATCCAGACCTTGATCCCCAGCTCCCTCGATCTCCGGCGACACAGTGACCGCTGCAACCGATTGCACCGAACCGGCCATACCCAGATCCTGCCGGAATCCCAGCATCGATTCCATGCTGCCATCGCTGCCCGGAGCAAAATCAACGCGCGCAAGCAACTCGCGGCTGTCGGCCGGTGTGTCTTCCACGGTGGTCGAGAAGCGCTCGCCGCTCTCGCCGAAGGTTCCAGCCTGGCCGGTTGCCATCAAGCGTGCTTTCAGTTTCGGCCTCGCGCCCGAACCGTCAGAAACCACGACCAACGGCCCATCCTGCAGCCAGCGCAACAGCGGCCGATTGGCCGCGGAGCGCAGCGTCCACGCCCAGTCGTCCTTTGATGATTCACCCGCGCGCGGCTGCGCCGGCAGCCATTGCATAACCTCATAGAGAGTGTTCAATGTGAGATTGACGACGACGGCGCCGCGAACTCTGACGCCTTCCCTCAGAGCCGGCAGGAAGTAGGGCCCCATCGCCTTCAGGGCGTAACTACCGGGCACAAGGGATGAGATGACAAAGTGGCCCGCGCTGTCAGTGTAGACGCTGGTTACTACGCTCAAGTCGGGGCGAAGAAGCTGGACCTCCGCGCCAATTTGAGGTTCGCCGGCCGAATCGCGGACGAGGCCGGACACCGTCGCCGACGCCGCGCCAAAGACTGGCACGGCACCAAAGACGATCAGCACCACTAAACCGGCGAGATGGGCGTTTCTCTTCATCAACAGATCTGAGATCCCACCACGTCCCTGGCAGTTTTCCTCAAAGAACAAACCGTACAAGCTCCTGAATTCTCAAGTCCAGCTGGCCTATGTACGGGTTGATACCTATTCGACGACAAAAGGAGCCGATTGCGCAATCTCTTGTTTTGAGATTGCATCTTCGATCTTCACCGTCACGATGTACTTGCCGGGTTCCAGGCCAGCGACAGGGAGAGATTTCTCCACTGTCAGCTGGTCGCTGTGTGCCCCTAAATCCTTTGAATCCAGCTGCTTTTGCAGAATTACCGTTCCCGTGGCATCCGCAATCTGGTAGGTAACCGTGGCTGAGTTACTCTTGGTCGCCTCGTCAATCCCAAGGTTATAAAACTGCATCCAGAAATTCAGATCCTGGCTCCGCTTGAAGCTCACTGGCGTCGCCATTCCAGTCGCCACGCGGGGCCGAATAAATGTGTTGCTGATGATGAAGTTTCCGCTCCCGATCTGTCGCGAGGAAACCGTGTTCATCTCGTCGGCCAGGATCAGAGACGAGGCCCCGATCTTGTCGTCCTCATAGATTGGAACGTTCAACGCTCTTCCAAAGATTCCAATGTGATCCGGATTATTGACATCCTTGATTGCAATGTCCAGACGGTAAAGCCCGGGCTGCAAGGGGAGCGCCTTCCAATATAGCGACTTGCGATCAAGGCTCTTCTCGAGCAACTCTGACGGCTGTTCCACCTCAACAGTGTCCTCGAAGGTCTGCACTGTCTTGTGCATGATCGTGGTCACTTTGCCCAGAATGTTCACCACACCCTTCGAGACTCCGTCCTTGGTCACGAACGTGATATCGCGGTTGCGCAGCTGGATGGTGATCGGGACCAGATCCATGCTGTCGGTCACCTTCACGAAATCGGTGCGCACATCAAACGGGAAAGGCGGCCCACTCATCAATTTGTGTGTCGAGCTGAAGGCGTCGAGCGCTGCGTCAAGGTCGCTGAACTTGATGGGCGGAGGCGCAAACAGCTTGGAGGCCAGCTCAATGCGGTCGAATTCTTTGGCCTCGTCGTTTGTGCCCATCGGCCCATTGCCGAGCTGTTCCAGGCCATTGCCGCCGAACCGGTCCTGCTTGCCGCTCTTGCTCATCTCTTCAAACTGCGTAAGGCCGGCGCCGGGCACGTTCTTCAGCGCGTCTTTCTCGCTGCGGTCGATGGTGAAGTGGTAGTCACCGCATTGGCAGGTATCAACGAACTCGATGTCGACGTTTTCGCCGATGCCCTCAAGGTAACGGTAGTGCCACGTTTCGAATGGAAACGTCGATGTCTCACCGCCGCCTTCCTCGATAGGGCGCTCATACATTCCGCCCGAGGGGTGGGAGTCGATCGAATCCGCCGGACCCCACATGATATAAATCCGTCCGCGGTCACTCTTCCATCCCGGCTTGCCCGCCGCAAAGTGGTCGTTGGCATACTGAATGCGCCGATAGTGCTCTTCGCGGAACTCGTTCTCAGGGGAGTCGGGATTGGGGTTGCGCCGCTGCCAGAAGTTTTCAATGAACGCTTCGCGTTCCTCATCGTTCGCCAGGCTCATAAACGCCTTGCGTTCATCGTCGCTAATGATGTAGGGAACTTCCTGATCCAGCCATGTTTTATAAGGGCCCTTCAGCTCCTGCCGCAGTTCATGCTGAGCCTTGAAGCGCTCCTTGTCGTTGAGTTGCCGATTGAGTGGATCGACTGCCTGGCCCGGAGCACCTGCCGGTGCGGCCGCCGGAGCGGCTGCCTGCGGATCGGCGGCGGGCGGCGTGCTGCCCTGCTGCGCCCGGAGCGCGCTCGCGGGTACCCACATTAGGCCCAAACCAACAACTGTAATAAGAAGACGGCGGCTAAGGAACATCATTGCCTTTAAGACTCCTGCAATCTCTTCATTTTACGGCTACTTTTGCCGCCGGGCAAGGTTCCGGGCAGGGTCGTTCGCCGATTGGACGTATCAGGGGCCTCAATGTCAACGTTTTGGGGGTAAAACCCGGCAAGAATTCGGCCTTTTTTCGGGCCGTCTGGCTCTCTTGAAAGGCCCCGTCCCGTCCAACCAGCAGGCCTGTTTTCTCCGCCCGCCGGACGCCTGACTCAAAGCCTGCGCTCCTGAACCGCGGGAATTCATCGGCCGCTCTTTATCCACGGGGATTCATCGGCTCTCGCGATTGTCCGCCGGAACGAGAAGGCGATTGCCAGCATCCTCATGGAACCTTCCGCCGCTCAATCGCGTACACTTGATTGTAGAAAAAAAACAGGGATTTCATACGCTCATGAAGAAAATCCTTCTCATCGTTCTTGCTGTGCTCGTTGTTGCCGGGCTCGTCGCTTTCATGGTGATCCGGCAGCAGTCCGGCTATACAAAGGTGTACACCGCTACCCTCACGCGCGAGGATCTTTCCACCGTTATCAGCGGTACTGGACAAATCAAGCCAAAGAACTACGTCAATGTCGGCGCCAATGCAATGGGCCGCATCACGCACCTCTACGTGGCGGAAGGCGAAAAAGTACACAAAGGCGAGATGGTCGCCACCATTGAGAATGTGCAGCAGGAAGCCAATGTGAACGGCCAGGAAGCCGCTATCGCTTCCGCCAAGACCGACATTGCCGCGTACATCGCCGCGGAAAAAACTGCACAGGCAAATGTCGAGCACGCGCAAGCCGACCTGGAACAAAAAAAGCTCGACTGGGATCGTGCGCAGGCCCTTTACAAAGACGGAATCGACTCCAAACAGCAATACGACGCTGCCAAGGCCGCCTACGATCTTGATGTCGCCGACATTGCGCAGTCCGATGCGCAGCTCAACCAGGCCAGGGCTAACACCGATTCGGCGCGCGGACGCATGCGCACCCAGGAAGCCGATCTAAAGGTGAATCAGGATCTCTATAACCGAACCATCGCTGTCGCGCCCTTTGACGGCATCGTCACCAACGAGCCCCCTCGCGAAGGAGAAATGGTTGTCACGGGTATTCAGAACACCGAGGGCTCCACGCTCATGACCATCGCCGACATGAGCGTAGTCACCGCCGAGGTTAAGGTGGACGAGACCGACATCGTGAATGTTCATCTCGGCCAGCCCGCTGAAGTCACGATCGATGCCTTGCCCAACAAGACGTTCAAAGGCCACGTCACCGAGGTCGGCGACCAGGCGCTGTTACGCTCCACAGGCGTGTCTACTTCGCAGTCGACCACGGGAACTGAAGAAGCCAAGGACTTTAAGGTTGTCGTCACGCTCGATAGTCCGTCCGACGATCTTCGTCCCGGTCTTTCCTGCACCGCTAAAATCACCACCGCGCACAAGCCCGACGTGCTCGCCCTGCCCATTCAGGCTCTCACCATGCACGATCCTGCCAACGATAATGCCAAGCCGGGCTCCGTGCAGGCCGCGTCCAACACGCCAAAGGCCAACCCCGTCCAGGGAGTCTTCGTCGTCCAGAAAGATGACCATGGGAGGCTGCGCGCCAAGTTTGTTTCCGTCACCACGGGCATCACCGGGGCCACGGACATTGAAATACTCTCCGGCCTGAACAACGGCGACGAGATCGTCACCGGCCCTTACAAAACTTTGCGCGACCTCAAAGGAGGCGCGTTGCTCAAGCGCGATAAGTCCGCGCCATTGACAACCGGCGACAGTTCAAGCAGTTCGAGCAGTTCCAATTGATGAGCGTGATTCGCCAGCAACCGGCAACCGAATTCTGAATGAGGATGAGTACCAGATGGCTTTGAACGGCATCGGCATCGAAGAACTACCGGAGACAAAGGTCGTCAACGCGAACGACATCATTGTCGTCGAGGATCTTTGGCGCACCTATGACATGGGCTCCGAACAGCAGGTCCAGGCCCTGCGCGGCGTTTCGCTCCGCATCCGGCGCAACGAGTATGTGGCCATCATGGGCCCTTCCGGTTCGGGCAAGTCCACGCTGATGAATCTGATCGGATGCCTCGATACGCCTTCCAAGGGGCAGTATTGGCTCAACGGCCAGCTGGTCAGCGATCTCGATGACGACCAGCTCGCCCGCATCCGCAACAAGGAAATCGGATTTGTCTTCCAGACCTTCAATCTCCTCGCCCGCGCCTCTTCGCTGCACAACGTGGAGCTGCCGCTCATTTACAACGGCACGCCGGCGGCTGAACGCATTGCCCGCGCCAAGCAGACCCTTGCCGATGTGGGTTTGGAATCGCGCATGATGCACAAACCGAATGAGCTATCCGGTGGTCAGCGCCAGCGCGTCGCCGTCGCCCGCGCCCTGGTCAACAACCCATCGATCATCCTCGCCGACGAGCCTACTGGCAACCTTGATTCCAAGACGGGCATCGAAATTATGTCTCTGTTCGATCAACTCCATGCCAAAGGCAACACCATCGTCCTCGTCACCCACGAGGCAGACATCGCTCAATATGCGCACCGTGTCGTCCACATTCGCGACGGACAGATCTTCTCCGACGAGCCATCTTCGCGCGCCCGCTAA
>CAZVYV010000125.1:0-8464 GCA_964630985.1 uncultured Occallatibacter sp. | reverse complement strand
CCGATGTCGCCAATCGCGCCACCGGGCCCGTTGCGCGCCGGATCGCTCCGCCATTCCGCCTGTTTGTGGCCACTCGTCTCAATCGGCCGGCTCAGCCATCCCTGAAAATACTCGACGGCCACTTTGCGAATCTTCCCCAGTTTGCCGGCCGCGCACATCGCACGCGCCTCGCGGACCATCTGGTACCCCGCATAGGTGTGCGTGAGCCCGTAGGGCAGGCCCGCCTTCTTCACTGCGGACTCCAGCTTCAGCGCCTCGTCATAAGTCGCCGTCGCTGGCTTGTCGCTCATCACCGGAATCCCCGCCTCCAACGCCACCATCGCTACGGCCAAGTGAAGATGATTCGGCGTCACAATGGACACGAAATCGATTCCATCCGGCCGCTTGCGTTCGGCTTCGATCATCTGCGCGTAGTCCGCGTAGGCGCGCGCCGGATCGACGTGAAATTTCACGCCCGCTTCGCGCGAACGCTCCCCCGACTGCGAAAAAGCACCGGCAACCAGCTCGATCTTTCCATCCAGTTCCGCCGCGATGCGATGAACTGGACCAATAAACGCGCCCGGTCCCCCGCCAACCATCCCCATACGCAGCTTGCGTTCTTCCGCCATCACTTCCCTTTCCCGCTGTATTCCCCGTTCCCTTGCGCCGATGCGCGCCTGCCCTTTAAACGTTCACGCCGCTGGCAAGATAGCCGCCGTCTACAGCAAGCACCTCGCCGGTCACGAATCCCGCAGCCTCCGACGCCAAAAAAATCGCCGGCCCCACCACTTCTCGTGGCTTCCCAAAGCGATGCATCGGCGTACGCGTCAGCAACTCCTCGCCGCGTAGCGTATTTTTCACCATGGGCGCGCTCATGTCAGTGGAAAACACACCTGGCGCAATCGCGTTCACATTCACTCCCGACTCCGCCAATTCGATCGCCAGTGTCTTGGTCAGCGAGGCCACTGCGCTCTTGCTGGCGCCGTACGCCGCGAGCTGGTACGACCCGCGAAATGCCGTCGACGACGCAACGTTAATGATTCGTCCATAGCGGGCGATCACCATGGTCCGGCCGAAAATCTGGCACGAGCGCATGGTTCCCGTCAGGTTCGTATCGATAATCTTCAACCATTCTTCTTCTTCCTCGTCGAGCGTTGGCACTTTCTTCGCCATCCCGGCGGCATTCACCAGAATGTCCACCTTACCGAACGCTGCAATCACTGCGTCGTGCAACCCCTGAATCGATGCCCGGTCGAGCACGTCGCAAACCACGTGCAGCGTACGCCGACCCAGCGCCTCGATCTCCTTGGCTACCGCATCCACATGTTCCTTTCCTCGCGAACTCGCCACTACATCCGCACCTGCGGCGGCAAAACCCAGTGCAATCTCGCGCCCGAGGCCGGTCGTCCCGCCGGTGATCACCGCAACCCGTCCGTCCAGTTCAAAAAGCTCTTGCCCCTTCAATCGTTCCTCCCATCACCCGCGCCGTCATTCAGCTCTTGCTGTGCAAGCCCCGTCGTCCATACCAATCGTCAAACACCCCTAGCCTAAATGATCTCCCTTCCGCGGAATTCCGCGCCACGGCTGACTGACCAACAGCGCTAGGTTGAGCTAAAGTATTCATTGACCATGAACCCGCTCTCGATTCCCGATTCTGGCCGCCGGTGGGATTGCCTCAGCCTCGGCGAAGTCATGCTTCGTCTCGATCCCGGCGAAGGCCGCATTCACACCGCACGCCAATTTCAGGTGTGGGAAGGCGGCGGCGAATACAACGTCGCACGCGGCCTGCGCCGCTGCTTCGGCATGCGCGTCGCCGTCGCCACCGCGCTCGCCGACAATCCCGTGGGCCGCCTCGTCGAGGATTTCATCCTCAACGGCGGCGTCGACCCATCGCTCATTCGATGGGTTCCTTACGATGGCGTCGGCCGTACCGTCCGCAACGGCCTCAATTTCACTGAGCGTGGTTTCGGCGTTCGCGCGGCCGCTGGCTGCTCCGACCGCGGCCACACTGCCATCAGCCAGGTCAAGCCCGGCGACTTCGATTGGGATTCGATCCTCGGCAATGGGAACGGCTCGCGCTGGCTCCATACCGGCGGTATCTTCGCGGCACTTTCTGCTTCTACCGCGGACGTAGCAGTTGAAGCCATGGATGCCGCACGCAAGTACGAGACGCCCATCTCCTACGACCTCAACTTCCGCGACTCGCTCTGGAAATCGATCGGCGGCAAGGCCAAGGCTCAGAAGGTCAATCGGGACGTTGTGCGCAAAGTCGACGTCCTGCTCGGCAATGAAGAAGATTTCTCCGCCATGCTGGGCATCGCGATCAAAGGTGTCAGCGACGACTTCGCCGAGCTGCCCATCGCCGGCTATGAAGAAATGCTCCGCGAAGTGGCCGCAAACTATCCGAATCTCAAGCTGGTCGCGAGCACGCTTCGCACCGTGCAATCCGCAAGCCGCAACGCATGGGGTGCCATCGCTCTCTACGAGGACAAGATCGTCCGCGTTCCGCAGCGCGACATCGACATTCTCGACCGCGTGGGAGGCGGCGACAGCTTCGCCTCCGGCCTCATCTACGGATTGCTTGCAGGCAAAGGCATCGATTGGGCCGTCCGGTGCGGAGTGGCACACGGCGCCCTCGCGATGACCACCCCCGGAGACACCAGCATGGCAACGTTTCCCGAAGTCGAACGCATCATCAAGGGAGGCTCTGCGCGAATAGCTCGATAACCAAGCTTTTAGCCATTAGCCATCAGTTTCGATTCACCTCATTCAGCATCCTGGATTTTCCATGGAAGAGGCTAAGAGCTAACAGTCAATCGCTTGAAGCCGGCGGCACTTGTCATCGAGGGAAAGAACAATGACCGAAACCACCCAGCAAATTATCGAGCGAGTCGGCCTTATTCCAGTTCTGCGCGCCAAAAACGTCGCCCAGGGCCGTGCCATCGTCGACGCAATGATTGCCGGCGGCGTCACGGTCGTTGAAGTCACAATGACTGTCCCCGGTGCGATCGATCTTCTGAATGAACTCCGAAGCCAGTACAGTCCAAAGGATCTTCTGCTAGGTTCCGGCACGGTGACTACCGCCGATCAGGCCCAGGCCACCATTGACGCAGGCGCAGAGTTCGTTGTCAGCCCCAGCCTTCACCCCGACGTAATCCGCGTGACCAAAACCAATAAAAAGATATCGTGCCCCGGCGCGCTCACTCCCACTGAGGCCGTCACGGCATGGAACGCCGGCGCAGACTACGTAAAAATCTTTCCATGCTCCGCCGTCGGCGGCGCCAGCTATCTAAAGTCTCTCCTCGCTCCCTTTCCGGATCTCAAGCTCATACCGACGGGCGGAGTCACGCTCCAAACCGCGGCGAGTTTCATCCAGGCCGGCGCGCGCGCCCTCGGCGTCGGAAGCGATCTCGTCAATCTCGCCGCTATCGACGCAGGACACCCCGAAACCATTACCGAAACGGCCCGCGCCTATTTGAAAGTCCTTGTCGACGCGCGAAAATAATATCCACAGAGGGGCCGCGCTGAATGGGTTGGCGCTAAGCCGCCGCCTCGCCTGCTTTCGCCTCTGCGAATAGCCATCCGTAAAGCGCCACACCCACGTAACATGCCACGGGAACCAGGTAGGCGACGCGCAGCGGAAGCACCCCCATCAGCTTCGTCAAAACCGCACCACCCAGTATGGCCATTACCAGCAACGATCCTGCAGTCTTCGTCTTCTCGCCCATGCCCTTCAGGCCAAGCGCGAAGATGGTCGGAAACATGATGGACATGAAGAGGCTGGTCGTAAGCAGGCAAGCCACACCCATCCAGCTTGGATTGGCAACCGCGATCAGGCACAGCATAACGTTAGTTATCGCATAGGTCACAAGCATCTGGCGCGCATGAAAGTGGCGCATCAACCAGGCCGAACTGAACCGGCCCACGGCAAACGCTGCCAGCGTGCCCGTGAGCATATAGCCTGCAGCTTTATCGCCCACGCCGGTCGCCGACTCAACGTAACTGATGAAGTAGCTCCACGTGCCCACCTGCGCGCCGACATACAGAAATTGCGCGAGCACAGCGAAGACAAAGTGGGGTTGCCATAGCCGCACATGCATTCCGGTCGGTGAGATCTCCGAGACATCCTCAGCGCTCAGATCCGGAAACTTGGTCATTAGAATCAGCACGGCCCAAAGGAAAGCGATGCAACCCAACCCCAGGTACGGCACGACCACGCGCAGCGTCTCCGAATGGAGATATGTTTGGTACGTCCCCGCTGCCTGCATGGCCGCGACCTGTGCGTCGCTGAGCTTGACACCTGAAAAAATAAACACTGTCCCAATCAGTCCGGCACTGATCGATCCCAGCGGATTGAATGCCTGCGACAGATTCAGCCGCCTCTCACTCGAGCCCGCCGGGCCCAGTTGCGCAATGAAGGAATTCGAGCCCGTCTCGAGAAACGACAATCCGCTGGCGATAATGAACTGCGCCACCAGAAAGAACGCATATAAGCCCTCCTGCGCTGCCGGATAAAACAGCAGGCACCCGCTTCCCAGCAGGCACAGTCCGGTCACAATGCCGGTTTTGTATCCAAACCGCCGCATCAACTGTCCCGCGGGGATGGCCAGCAGAAAGTAGCCCAAGTAAAACCAGATTTGTACTCCCGCGGCACTCGACCGGTCGATGTTGAATGACTTCATGAACTGCCGGATCAGAATGTCGTTAAGGTTGTTGGGAATCGCCCACAGAAAGAAAAGCACCGTCACTACCAGAAACGGTCGGAGCCGTCCGGCGGGAATCAATCGGGCTTCGATGTCTTCATTTCTCTGCATTGCTTCTTTCCTCGAAAGGCTTCCAACTTTGTACAGAGTCCGACACTTGGCTGGCAAATCAATAGCCGCCTACACATCATTCCGCGGCAGGCGGCTCACGCCTATAATCCCTGCGTAGGGCGGCCTCTTTCCCGCGAATTCTCGACGGGGCGAACGCCGGTCAACACGATGCAGCCCCTCGAAGGTTCTTCACTCGAATCCGCGCGGCTCTCCTTCGCCGAGGAACTGTGCAAGACCAACCACATTTCCTCGCCCGCCATTCGTGCCGCGTTCTCTTCCGTTCCCCGCGAGCGCTTCGTCGGCCCCGGCCCATGGATGATTCAGGTCAGCGGCGCACAGTCCTTCACTGAAAGCGCAGATCCGAGGAATGTTTACCAGGATGCGCTCATTGTTCTCGATCCCGCCAAGCGCCTCAACAACGGTCAGCCCAGCCTTTGGGCATTTCATCTGAGCCTGCTCGACGTCCATCCCGGCGATCACGTCCTTCATCTTGGTTGTGGCGCAGGCTACTACTCAGCCATCCTAGCGGAGCTTGTGGGCCCGCATGGCCGCGTCGTCGCCGTCGAAATCGATCAAGCCCTCGCGGACCGTGCGCGCATCGCGCTCGAGCCCTGGCCCCATGTCACCGTCGTTCAAGCCGATGGGGCGCGCGGCCCATTCGATCCAGCCGATGCGATCGTCGTCAGCGCCGGCGCTACGCATCCCCTTCCCGCATGGCTCGCTGCACTCAAGCCCGAAGGCAAGCTTCTCTTTCCACTCACTCCCACGCGCGGACCTGGCACTATTGCGTACGTCATGCGCAAGAGCGCGGATGCCTTCGCAGCCACTCTCTGCGGATCCGTCTTCTTTGTCGATTTTGAGGGAGGGCGTGACTCCGCAATCAGCGATGACCTGGCCCGAGCGCTTCAGCGCGACCACGGCTTCAGCGTGCGCTCTGTGCGTTGTGATTTCCACGAAAAAGACGATTCCTGCTGGCTTCACGGCAACGGCTGGTGCTTCTCGCGCCGCCTGTCGTTCGCCACCTAGGCCGGGCAGTCTTTACAGCACGCGCGCCAGCCATTTCCCCGTGTGCGAGTGCAGATTCGCTGCTATTTTTTCCGGCGGTCCCTCCGCAACAATGTGCCCGCCGCCTTCTCCGCCTTCCGGCCCCAGATCGATGACCCAATCCGCGCTCTTAATCACGTCCAGGTTGTGCTCAATCACGATCAGCGATCCGCCGCCGTCGATCAGCTTGCGAAACGCGGTCAGAAGCTTCGACACGTCGTCGAAGTGCAGCCCCGTCGTTGGCTCGTCCAGAATGTAAAGCACGCGGCTGGCCTGCGAAGGCTTCGCCGTCGCGTTCACCGCGCGCACTGCGGACAGATGCGCGGCCAGCTTCACGCGTTGTGCCTCGCCACCAGAAAGTGTCGTAGCCGATTGCCCCAGCCGCAAATAGCCCAGCCCGATCTCATCGAGCACTGCCAGCTTCTCCACCAGCCTGGTCTGTCCGGCAAAGAACCGCAGCGCCTCTTTCACCGTCATCTGCAGCACTTCGTGGATATTCTTCCCTTTGTACTGAACGCCGAGAACCTTCGCCTGATAGCGCGTGCCGTTGCAGTCCTCGCAAGGCAACTCCACATCGGCCAGGAATTGCATTTCCACCGTCACCGTTCCATCGCCTTCGCAAGTGTTGCACCGGCCGCCCGGCACGTTAAAAGAAAAGTGTCCCGGCGTGAGCGAAAGCCGCTTCGCTTCAGGTTGTGCCGCAAACACTTCGCGCACCAGATCGAACCCCTTGATATACGTGATGGGATTCGAGCGCGGCGTGCGGCCGATCGGCGTTTGATCCACCAGCACCACGTCGTTCAGCCGCTCCGCGCCGCTCAGCGAACTGAACACTCCTGAAGGGTCGCTGCCATCGCTCTGCCCCAACGCCCGCGCTATTGCGCGATACAGCACCTGATGCACGAGCGTCGACTTTCCCGATCCCGAAACACCGGTCACCGCCACCAGCACTCCCAGCGGAATCTCCACATCGAGACCATGTAGATTGTTTGTTCGCGCTCCGCGCAGCACCAGTTTCTCGCGACCCGGCGCGCGACGCCGCGTGGGCACTGGAATCGCAATCTTCCCGCTCAAATACCGCCCCGTCAGGGACGCTGGATTGGCTTCTATCTCCGCCAGCACGCCTTCCGCCAGCAACTTCCCGCCGAACTCGCCCGCGCCAGGCCCCAAGTCGAGCAGATGATCGGCCGCGCGCAGAATGTCGGCATCGTGCTCCACGACCAGGATCGTGTTGCCCAAATCGCGCAGTTCTTCGAGAATATGAATCAGCCGCGCCGTGTCGCGCGTATGCAATCCGATCGAAGGTTCATCCAACACATACAGCGCTCCCACCAGCCGCGATCCCAGCGAAGTCGCCAGCTGAATCCTTTGCGCCTCCCCGCCAGACAACGTCGACGCCAGCCGGTCGAGCGTAAGGTATTCAAGTCCCACCGCCACTAGGAAGCTCAACCGCTGCCGCACCTCGAGCAGAATCGGCCCTGCAATCTCCTCTTGCATCGGCGAGAGCTTCAAGCCGTCGAAAAACTCCTTCGCCTGCACAATCGTCAGCGCTGTTGCCTGGCAAATGTTCTTCCCCGCAATCCGCACTGCTCGCGCTTCCGCCCGCAACCGCTGGCCGCGGCAATCCGGGCATTCGGCGTAGCCGCGATACTTGCTCAGCATCACGCGCACGTGCAGCTTGTACTTCTTGCGCTCCAGTTGCGCAAAAAAGCCGTACACGCCGCCGAATCCGTCTTTTCCCGCTGCGCCCGGATGGCCGCGCAGCACCGTCTCTCGCGCTGTTTCAGTCATCTCGCGCCACGGAACATCGAGCGGGACGCCCAGCTCCGCCGCCCGCTTGCGCAATTCGCCAAACCACGGTCTGTATTTGGGTCTGTTCCACGGGTCGATCGCACCTCCGGCCAAACTCAAGCCCTGGTCCGGAATTACCAGGCCCAGATCGTAATCCACTGTGTTTCCAAATCCCTGGCAGCGCGGGCAAGCCCCAAAAGGATTGTTGAAGCTGAACATGCGAGGTTCGGGCTCGCGCCCCGGCCGGTGACAATTCGTGCACTCAAAAGCCCCCGAAAATCGCAGCCGCCGGCCACCCGATTCTCCATCTCGAACAGCCTCTTCGAAGATCACTTCGCCCGCCTCGCGATACCCCGTCTCCACGGCGTCCACAATCCGTGCGCGGTTCTCAGCGCTGACCACAATTCGATCCAGTAGCACAAATACCGGAGCTGAAAGATCCAAATCGATCAGCGATTCCGGCGTCGAAAACTCAAAGAGCCTTCCCTGTTGCCACAGCCGGTTGAATCCGCTCGCCCGCAACTCCGACAGACGCGCTTTCACTGTCTCGGCGTGCAATCCCTCGCTGGTCTTCCCCGTCCCCTTGGGCTTCGACATGGTCTTCGCCGCGCGTCCCACGGTCTTGGCTGCCTTGGCTTCCGTCTCCGCTCCAGGTGCAACCGCACCCATTCCCGGGAAAAGCACATTTAGCCGCGTTCCCTCGTCTAGCGCGAGAATCTTCTCGACAGCCTCGTCCACCGATTCGCGTTTCACCCGCCCATCGCAATAAATGCAATGCACTTCTCCGCAGCGCGCGTACAGCAGCCGCAGGTAGTCGTAGATCTCCGTCGCCGTCG
>CAZVYV010000124.1:0-8674 GCA_964630985.1 uncultured Occallatibacter sp. | reverse complement strand
ACGCTTCAATAATGATGTAGAGATACGCAGGACCGGAACCCGAGAGCCCGGTCACCGCATCCATGTGCTTCTCGTCCACCAGCACAGTGCGGCCCACAGTCTCAAACAGCCGCTGGGCCAGCGCCATCTGCGCATCGCTAACAAATCGCCCACGGCACAGAGCAGCCGCGCCAGCGCCCAACGCCGAGGGTGTGTTCGGCATCGCGCGCACCACGGCAATATCAGTCCCTGCAGCTTCTTCAATGGCGCGCGTCTTCACTGACGCGGCGAAAGAAACCAGCATCTTGGATTTGCTGAGTCCGGGTTTAATCTCCGCGATTAAATCCGGAACCTGGAACGGCTTAACTCCCACCAGAATCAGGTCCGACTGTTTTACGGCTTCAAGATTGTTGGTGCTCACGTCCACGCCCCATTGCGTGCTCAGCGCGAGTGCTCGCTCGGCGTGGCCCACGGTAGCGTGGATCCGGTCGGCGGCAAACAGATTCTCCTTCAGAAATGCCTGCAGCAGAATGCCACCCATCTTTCCTGCGCCCAGAACCGCCACGCGGACCTGGGGCAACTGCGCAGGGGTTTGCGGAGCCTCGACGGCGATCTCGGCCATTGCTTCTTTTCCCTTCCTATCGAAAATCTCCGCGTCTTCGGCGCTTTTGGCGCACGGCGCGGCCTACATCTCACAAGGATACTCGCGTCAGGTGCGAATTCTTATCCAATCACAGGAATCGAACCCATTCGTCAGAAGCGCGGGGATCCAGTTCAATCGCCTTCCGGCGGCGCTTGCGCGACGCACTTACTTCGCTCAGATCCCGAGTGTGCTCGCCTATTGGCTCAATATGGCTTCGTTCATCAGAAAATTCTTAAGAGTGTCAGCCATCTTGTCGTTGCGGTCGGCCTCGGGCCAATTAATATCCCAAATCACATAGCCGCCGGGCAGCGAAAGAAACTTCTGGCCGCCAACCACCGCCGACACCGCGGTCACTACCCAAGCGTCAGACTCAAGGATGTAAGGCGGTGCGGTTTCATTGCCCGGAACCGGACTGCGCAACTCCGCTATGTGTTCCCCCATGTGAATCACGGCTCTCGCCAGAGCATCTCCCTGCACGCGATCCTGATTGATGGTGCAATTGAAAAGAATGCCGTCAGGCGAATCCTTGATCCCCAAATCCTCCGGAGCAACCTCGTTCCCCGCTCCATAGGCAACAGAAACGCCCGTCGAATGGTCGTTCGGCTTTCCATAGACCGCGGCGGCCTTTGTTGCGGCGTCCTTCGGAGGGCCAGCGGCGAGCTTGTCGGCGGCTTTTTGCGCGGCGGCAATCGCACCATTCAGATCCATTCCGTTGCCCGCTCCCGCTCCCACGCAGCCACCGCCGCCGCAGCCCGCCCCGGTGCCATACATATCGGCTCCGTTTCCCCCTTGCGTGGCACCGCCTTTGGTCTCATCGTCGTTCTTTGAGTAATCCACCTCTTTCGGCGTCACGTCTGACACCGACTCCAGCACCAGGCGCGCGGGATAGGCATTCATGTTCCCAAAACCGCCAAACCCTACGATCTTGCCCGTGGCGTCGCGCTGCAACGTCGCGTCGGCTACGCTATCCAGCCTCCCCACCAAGGTTGCCGCTACCTCATAGCGTGTGCAGCCCAGGCACATATCCGCGCCCTTCTCGTGCTTCTGTGCCAGCAGGGAATCGAACTGCTTGAAGTCCTTGCTCTTGTCGAGCGTTACCGCTGCGCGCGTCGCGGGTGTGTATTTTCCCGTAAAGTTTCTCGCCGGCTCAATCGTCAGCATGGCTGCGGGACCCGCTTTTCCCTTCGTTCCCGCCGGATAGGCCAGCCAGATTGCATTCACCGGGTACCCGCAGTTGGAGTCGGTCGAATCCTTGATCACAAACTCGTCAAACCCTGCTACCACCGTGCCCTTGATCCGAACAATCTGCCCGTTCAACGTCTGCGGCTTCTTCACCACGTCGCATACCGTTGTGTCCACTGGAGCCGCGGCCTGCGCATAGAGCTCGCCACCGAATCCCAGAATGATGCAAGCCAGAATCAATCCGTTCTTCCCACTCTTTCCATGTTTCATTGGCTTTCTCCATCCGCTGCCATCCGCAACGGGATTGAATATTGCCCGCGGCACGAACCGCTCTGAGCGCGAACCGGAAAGAATATCACGCCGGCACTTTCTTCCTTTAGCGCGCGTAGGCAAAGGTCGCGGCGCAATTCCGGGCTCGGCGCCGACCCCGGAACGAGCGCTCCTGTCGCGTGCGATGGACTCAACCAATCGGTGGTCATTCCAACATTTTCGAACGGTCGAGTCTCCGCCCGAGCATAGAGTAGTAATCAATGGGAACAGTTATGCGCCGTACCTTTTGCCTTCTTCTCGTTGCCATCGGTTCTGCTCCTGCTCTTCTTAGTTACTCCCAAACATCAGATTCGTCCGGAGCCCGGCCGGCGATCATGCCGGAGCAGCCGGATCCTGCGCACCGCATCTGGCACGCCGCCTGGGTCACGCATCCGACGGCACCACTGCGCGAGCCCATAGTGTTGCACTTCCGGCGCTCGCTTGAGCTTGCTGCGGTTCCCACCAGTTATCCGGTGCGCGTAAGTGCCGACAACCGGTTCATTCTCTACGTGAATGGCCGCAGAGTGGGTGAGGGACCTGCACGAGGAGACCTGAGCCACTGGCGCTACGAGCGCTTCGATCTCGCTCCTCTGCTGCACGTAGGCAGCAACCTGATTACAGCAACGGTGTGGAACTGGGGCATCTTCGCGCCCCTCGCCCAAATTAGCGATCGAACGGCATTCTTGCTGGAGAGCGAAGCCACCGGCGCCGATGGGATCTCGACTCCTGAAAAGTGGCAAGTCGAGATCGAATCGGGTCATCGCGCGCTCGATCGCAGTTCGGTGGACCTCCATACATATTTCGCTTCCGGGCCAGGCGAGCAAATTGATGCAGAGCATTACGACTGGGATTGGCAGTCGGCGTCCGACGCAAACGGGAATTGGGTGGCAGTCGCTACTCCCATGCGCGACGACATGAATCCCTCGGTGAATCAGGCTCACTCTGGCGACACGACAGGAGACAATAACTGGGGCCTGGTTCCGGACGTGCTGCCGCATATGGAATATGCGCCCACAAGCGCGGGAGAAGTTGTACGAGTTGGCACTCCGGCCAATGAACAACCGGGTTTGAATTCGTTTCCAGAGACGCCCGTGACGCTGCCGCCGGGAACCAGTCTTCACCTTCTTCTCGATCGGAAAACGCTCACGACGGCCTATCCCATCCTCACCGTTTCCGGGGGAAAGGGAGCGAAAATCTGGTTAACGTACTCCGAAGCCCTCTATGACAAGCAGATGCACAAGGGCGACCGCGACGAGGTCGGGAATCGCCAGGCACACGGGCTGAAAGACAACTTCTTGCCCGACGGCGGTCAACATCGAACCTTCGAGCCGCTCTGGTGGCGCACCTGGCGCTTCCTCGCCATTGATATCGAGCCCGGGGATACGCCGCTGACGCTTGAATCGCTGACAGCAGCCTTCACGGCGTATCCCTTTGAAGAGAAGGCGACCTTTATCTCGCCCGACATTGACCTCCAGAGAATATGGGATATAAGTTGGCGGACGGCGCGGCTCGATGCGCACGAAACCTACATGGACACGCCTTACTATGAGCAGCTTCAGTACGTGGGCGATACGCGCATCCAGGCGCTGATTTCATATTCTGTCGCCAACGACGACCGGCTGGCAAGGCAAGCGCTCGAAGCCTTCGATACGTCGCGCATCCCCGACGGGATTACACGCAGCCGCTACCCGAGTTCGTTGGCCCAGACCATCCCGACATTCTCTTTGTTGTGGATCGGAATGGTGCGGGACTGGTGGAATTATCGGCCCGATCCTGAGCCGGCGCGCACTTCATTGCCCGGTGTGCGGACCGTACTCGACTGGTTTGTGCAGTACGAACAGCCGGACGGGTTGCTGCGGAAGCTGCCGTGGTGGAGTTTTATCGATTGGGTGCCGAAGGGCGAGATTCCAACATACGACGCGAACGGAGAGTCGTGCACCACGACCCTTCAGTACCTGGGCGCGCTCGAAGATGCGGCCGCGCTCGAAAAGGGATTGGGCGATCCGCTGTTAGCCGACCGGCACTTGAAGAGGGCCGCGCATGTGCGCTCCGCGCTCACGGCCAAGTGCTGGGATGCCAAGCGGAACCTCGTGGCAGAGACGCCGGAGCGCAAAGGCTACAGCCAGCAAGCGAGCATTCTCGGCGTACTTTTCGACGTTGTGCCGAAGCAGAGCCAACAGGCCGTGATGGAAAACGTGCTGAAGATCGAGCCGGGCGCGAAGCTGGATGATGTGCTCAGCGCTTCGTACTACTTCCGCTACTATCTGGCGCGGGCGCTGGAGCACGCGGGAATGGGCGACCGTTACCTCGACTCGATCGAGCCGTGGCGCGACTTGCTTCCGCAGCACTTTTCTACATGGCCCGAAACTCCGGGCGATACACGCTCAGATTCGCACGCCTGGAGCGCACACCCGATCTACGACCTCCTCACGCTCGTTGCGGGCATTGGGCCGGCGAGCCCCGGCTTCAAGACAGTGCGCATTGCACCTCATCTAGGTTCATTGCCCAGGCTGCAGGCGACGTATCCGCATCCCGAGGGCACCATTTCTGTGGAGTACGTGAGGAAAGGTGGAGCGCTCGAAGCCAAAATCAAGCTGCCGGGAACGCTCACAGGAAACTTCGAGTACGGAGGACGAACCTGGAAGCTCGAACCAGGCCAGAACCGCATTGAGGCTCTTCCTCAATAGCGCGGGCTCCGAGCGGTTTGTAAGAAATCACGAAGTTGCACCAATACGTCTTTTCCCGCGCGATCGCGCTCTGTCAAGCGGCAATTGGGGCAGAAATTGTGCAGAGGTTCGCGCATAGCGGCCATATAACGTAGTTG
The DNA here is from genome assembly GCA_964630985.1 of uncultured Occallatibacter sp. Taxonomy (GTDB): domain Bacteria; phylum Acidobacteriota; class Terriglobia; order Terriglobales; family Acidobacteriaceae; genus Telmatobacter. The sequence goes on along the minus strand of CAZVYV010000124.1, from coordinate 3,737 downwards.
CAGTCCACTTAGATACGGACATTTCGCTGCGTTTTGTCTAGATAGAGGTAGTCATTTCGCGAAAAATGTTCGCTTCTATGGGGACAATTCGACGTTTCCGCCCTTGGAAGAAATGTCCTGCTGTAAGTGGACACTTGAGCGCGATTTGTCCGTGCGGAGGCGGACATTTCGACCCGGATCCAAATCGCAGGAAATGTCCCGCCAAAAGTGGACATTTGAAACGCGACTTGTCCTGTTAGACGCGGTCATTTTTGGGTGGCGATCCAAGCGTCGATACGCTGGTCGAGGACGTCGAGTGGCAAGGCGCCGGAGTCGATGACCTGATCGTGGAAAGCGCGAATGTCGAACTTGTCGCCAAGAGCTTTCTTGGCGCGGTCGCGTAGCTCGAGAATCTTGAGCTGGCCGATCTTGTAGGCCAGAGCCTGGCTGGGCCACGCAATGTAACGATCAACCTCTGACTGGATGCTGGGCTCGTCAATATTCGAGTGGTCGCGGAAATATTGGACCATCTGTTCGCGGGTCCAGCCCTGGGAGTGCACGCCGGTGTCGACGACGAGGCGGATGGCGCGCCAGACTTCGTTCTCCAGGCGGCCGTAATCGGAGTAAGGGTCCTGATAAAGGCCGACATCCTTGCCCAAATGCTCGGAATAGAACGCCCAACCCTCGACGTATGCGGTGTAACCCTCGAATTTGCGGAACTCGGGAATGCCTGTCATCTCCTGCGCAATGGAAATCTGCAGGTGATGGCCGGGAATACCCTCGTGGTAGGCGATGGATTCGACGCTGTACAGATTGCGATGCGTCGCGTCGTAGGTGTCGATAAACAACCGGCCGGGCCGGGAGCCGTCAGGCGTGCCGGACTCGTAGTAGGCAGGCGCAGAGCTCTTGGCAAGATAGTCAGGAACCGTAGTGACCTCAAACGGCGCCTTGGGCAATGTGCCAAAGAGCTGCGGTAATCTGGCCTGCATGGGACCGAGGAAGCCTTTGTAGGCCGCGACCAGCGCGTCGGCCGATGCCGGGTGCACATTGGGATTGGTCTTGAGGCTGGCGCGGAAGCTGGCCAGGTCCTTGAAACCAAGCTTCTGCGCGATGGCCAGCATTTCAGCCTCATCCTTGCCGACTTCGTCGAGGCCGATCTGGTGAATCTGCGCGGCGGTCAGGTTGGTTGTGGTGGTGCGCTTGATGAGGAACTGGTAGTACTTTGCACCGTCAGGCAGCGCGTCGATGCCGGGCTTGTCGCGGCCCGCCGGAATGTAGCTGACTTCGAGGAACCGGGCAAAGCGCTGGTAAGCAGGCAGCACCTCTTTTGAAATGGCGTCGAGCATTTCGCTCTTGATGCGCGCCTGCTCCGCGGCCGGAATCGAAGAAGGGAAGTTCTTGAGCGGAAGCGCGAGTGGCGAATCCTCAGGCTTTTGATTGGCGAGTTGCTTCACCTCGTCGAGAGTCTTTTGGAGCAGGTATTTGGGCGGCACGCGATGATCGTCCATGCCGATGGACATATTGGTCGTGACCTGATCGAAGGCGTGCGGAACAGCGTGCAGGCGCGCGATCCAGTCGTCGTAATCCTTGACCGTTTTGAAGCTGAGCTCGGCTACAAGCTCCGGGTAGGTGGAGTAGATGCCGCCCCTCTGGTTGACGGGCATCTCCCACTCCTTGAATTCGGCTGCCTCCTGGTCTTCGCCGAATGTGCGAAGCAGAAGTTCCTGGCTGATCTTCTCCTGGTCGGTAAAGCCAGTTGAATCGATCGTTGCGAGACGAAGCTCGAATCTCTGCTCGCGCGCGAGCTCGTCGTTGAAAGCCGCGACGGAGTAGTCGCTGATCTGGTCGTTGTAGCGCAGATCGCCGATTTCCGACGCAAGCTCGGGGCTGGTCTTGAGCTGATCTTCCCAGTAGTCGTGGAAGAGATCGTTGAGAGCCTGGCGCCGGTCGGCAAGCGAGGCGGGAGTTGCGGGGCCGGCTGTGAGCTGACCGTGGAGCGCGGGAATCGATGCGAGAAGCATGACTGAGGCAGCGACGGCAACAAGAAAGGGTTTTTTCAAGGGAGCAGGATCCTCTGGGGGCGATGGCCTTCTTGTTGAGTTTAGAGCAAGGAGACCGTGAGCCGTGGGTCAGGGCCGGTAGCAGTGGGGGGATTAAAGTGGCCGGGAGTCCGGGGGCTTGAGGGTGCCTTTCGAGCGCACCGGCGTATCGCGAACCACTTCACCGCTCGCTGGACACACAAAAAAAGAGAAGGATCCGAGCCCTGCCGTACCGGGTTCTTCGGACGACTGATGCTGTACGAGCGGCACATTATGAACGCCGCATACATGAGAATTTGAGTCTTTCTTTATGAAGCATGGTTCCGCCATGCTGAGCCCCCGGGGGTTGGACGCCTTCATGATATCGAAAATCGTGGAAGTGAGGCAAGAGTCAAGCCGAAACGACAGAGGCCGGGCATGGGCGAGGCACCCATTGATTTGTGTGCGTGGAAGCGGAGGAACGGCTAAAAAAATGTCCACTTAAAGGCGAACATTTGGATGGAAAAAGGCCGAAAGGCGCGAAATGTCCACATCAAAGCGGACATTTTCTCCAGTCCGAGCGTGTTCATGCGGACGGAATGCGCTCGAATGTCCGCATCGATGCGGACTCGACCAGAAAATAAGTGATGTTTGGCCCACATTGTGAACTCAAGTTTGCCGATAATTATGCTCATTCTCGCTACGCTAGATATAGATACCCGAAAAACCGTGGATCGTGAACCGTGGATCGTGGGTCGTGGACCGCGAACCGTGGACGGCGAACTGCGCGCCGAAGCCCGAGTGCGGTGGTTCGTGTATGGCGTTGTTGGGGGCGAGAGGGTGCGGAAGATGAAAACGATGGAGAGGAAGGCATTGCGGAAAAGGCTGGACAAGGAGATGAGGTACTACCGCCTCGCGGGGCGGGAAAAGGAACCGACGGGCAGGCTGTTGAGGGCAGTGCGGGAAGGGCTGCGGGTACCGCTGAAAGAGATCGAGGAGAGGATGGGAGTGGGGCGGTCGGCAGTGTTCGATCTGGAGGAGCGGGAGGAAACGGGCGCGATTACACTCCGGTCGCTGGAGCGGATGGCGGAAGCGATGGGTTGCAAAGTGGTGTACGGGGTGATTCCGGCGAACGGGATGACGCTGGAGGAGCTGGCCGAGGGGCGGATGTGGAGGGATGTGTTGGGCAGCGGCGTTAGCGATTCTGCCGGTTAGCGAATTGGCAAGTTCGCGAGTTGGCGAAAAGGCCCGATGCGGCGCCTTTTCTTTTGGCAGGTTGGCGAGGCACGTGCGGCCCCAGGTTCCCAAGTGCGAGGGACCTAGGGCACCCGGCAAGGTGGCCGAGCAGGCGGCATGGGGGGTGGGGCGATGGCGGAGATTGTGTGTACGAACGGGACGGGTGCGCGGAAGGGTAACGGAGCAAAGAAGAGGAAGACGCGGCGGGGGGCGGCGATAGAGACCAAGCCGCGGAAAAGGAAGGTGAAGGGATACGGGGTGGATCTGTTGAGGGCGGCGGCGGAGCGGCGGATGGCGGAGAGCAGCAAGGAGCTTGCCGAGGCGATGGTCTCGAAGGCGCTTGAGGGGAAGATGGACAGCGTGAAGATGCTGATGAAGCTGGCGGAGGAAGAGAAAGTGAGGAGGCAGGAGGCGATCAGTGAGGAGGAGCCAGGTCTTGCGGATATGCTGGTCGGTTCGACGTACAGGATCGGTCAAGTTTGGGATGGGACGCGATGGAAGCGA
>CAZVYV010000123.1:0-8736 GCA_964630985.1 uncultured Occallatibacter sp. | reverse complement strand
GGAAGGTCGAGGAGAAGAACAGGGATTCCGGCGTTGGCAAGATGAGCGGCGATGCGGGAGCCCATGGTTCCCGCGCCGAGGACAGCGGCGCGACGAACGAGAAGCGGCTTGGCGGCGATGTTGGGAGCCGGAGTTGCGACCGTGGCGGCGCTCATGCGGGCTCTCCCTTTTGCGGCGTGAATTTAGATGTTCTACGCCATGCGTAAACGCTGGCAGCATACGCAAGGCGGCGGCACGGGGTCAAGAATGCCAGACAATTCAAATATAGGCGGGTTCGTCAGTACTCGACCTTGTTGGATGAATCGATCCAGGCAGCAAAGCTGGCCCACGCCTCGTCGGCGAGCAACTGCGTTGAACTGAGTTTGCGCTTGCTCGCGTCTTTGCGCAGCTCGGCGTAGAGAAACGCATCGTCGAAGCCAGCACGGGCTGCGTCGGCGGCGCTGGCACCAAAGTAGACGGCGTCGAGCCGCGCCCAGTAGGCGGCAGAGAGGCACATGGGGCAGGGTTCGCAACTGGTATACAGCTCGCAACCGGAAAGAGTGAAAGTCCGTAAGGCTTTGGCCGCGGAGCGAATGGCGTTAATCTCAGCGTGCGCGGTTGGGTCGTTCGTAGAGGTGACGGAGTTGGCGCCTTCGCCGACAATTTTGCCTTCGCGCACTACAACTGCCGCAAATGGGCCTCCCGCCGCGGTGATCACGTTGCGTGTCGCGAGCGCGATAGCGCGGCGCAGGAACTCCGGGTTGGGTTGGGGCGACATATGAAGTGGTTTCGGTTCCTATGGGCGGGCGAAGACAGATTCAGTATGGCACAGGGTGCGAGGCAGAGATGCGGCGCGATCTGTTGATGTTCGCGCCGTCGCTGCAACCTAAATCGAGGCCAACGATCACGGCGATCAGGCGGCTGCACGGGCCTCAAGAACTTCGAGAAACTTAGCAAGCCACGCCGGATGTGCGGGCCAGGCGGGGCCTGTGACGAGGTTGCCATCAACGACGGCACTCGTCATGTCGACCGTGACGTAGGTTCCGCCGGCGAGCTCAACCTCCGGAGCGCAGGCGGGATAGGCGTTGAGCTTGCGTCCCTTGATGACGCCCGCAGCGGCAAGGAGTTGCGGGCCATGACAGAGCGCGGCGATGGGCTTGTTGGCTTTGGCAAAGTGGCGGATGGTGTCGAGAACCTTGGGATTGAGGCGCAGATACTCGGGCGCGCGACCGCCGGGGATGATGAGGCCGTCATAGCGCGCGGGATCGATCTCGTCAAAGGTGGCGTTGAGGGTGAAGTTGTGGCCGCGCTTTTCAGTGTAGGTCTGATCGCCCTCGAAGTCGTGGATCGCAGTTCGAATCTGATCGCCTTTCTTCTTGCCGGGACAAACGGCGTGAACAGTGTGGCCGACCATTTGCAGCGCCTGAAAAGGAACCATAATCTCGTAGTCCTCAACAAAATCGCCGGCGAGAAGCAAGAGCCTTGCGCGTTTCATCGTGCGAACTCCTCCGCACCAAGTGTGACATAAGCACGCGGCGCCGCGACGTAGAATTTCCTCATGGCCGGAGCGTCAAGTCTTGCAGTGCTGAACGAGCGAATTGTTACGTGCGAGCTTTGCCCGCGATTGCGCGCGCATTGCACCGAGGTGGCGCGGAAGCGCAGGCGGGCCTACATGGACTGGGAGTACTGGGGACGGCCAGTACCGTCCTTCGGCGACCCGAAAGCGCGTGTGATGGCGCTGGGGCTGGCGCCCGGAGCGCATGGGTCGAATCGAACCGGGCGGCCGTTCACAGGCGATGGATCGGGCGACTTTTTGTACCCTGTCCTACATGAGGCAGGCTTTGCGTCGCAGGCGAAAGCGACGGCGCGAGATGATGGGATGAAGCTGAGCGGGCTATGGATTACGGCGATGGCCCGCTGCGCTCCGCCGGGCAACAAGCCAACGCCGGAAGAGTTGCGAAACTGCGCGCCGTGGCTCGACCAGGAGATGACCCTGCTGGAGGATTTGCGCGTAGTGGTTTGCCTGGGAAGGATTGCGTTTGATGGTTTACTGGCGCACGAGATGAGAATAGGAAAGATGAAGGCACGCTCCGGGTTCGGATTTGCGCATGGAGCGGAATACAGACTCCCGAGCGGCCTGATCGCGATAGCCAGCTATCATCCTTCGCTGCAAAATACGAACACCGGGAAGCTGACGCGAGCAATGCTGCTGAAGGTTTTCAAGCGGGCGAGGAAACTTACGGAACTGTGACGGGCAGCATGGCCGGAAGTTGCGAAAGCAAAAGGAGCCGACATGGATTTGCTCTCGAAAGCGATTTTGAAGGGTGTGAACCTGGATGAAGTCAGCCCAAAGGCGAGCGAGCAGAAGAACCCAGTGGACCACTGGTCACCGGCGGTTCTGCTTGAGCGCGCGGCGTACCTACGCAAGTTGGCCAAGCATGGAGATGGTTCGGCTTCGGAAACGCTGAAAGAGTATCCGCAGCATTGTGCGATGCTTTCGTTTCGCAGCCGCGATGGCGAGGTGGAGGTGCATGAGAGGTTTGCCGACCTGTTCTGCGTGCTGGCGGGCAAGGCAGCACTGGTTACGGGCGGAACTGTGAATGGGGCTCGGACGGTTGCGCCTGGCGAGATTCGCGGGGTGTCGATTGAGGGAGGGGCGCGACAGACGCTGCGGGCCGGGGACGTCGCACACGTGCCAGCAGGCACACCGCATCAGATGATGGTGAAGGCGGAGGACACGATCACTGCGCTGGTGATCAAGGTTGAGGAGGTCATCTAGGGGCTGACCTCGCAAAGCAACGATTGCGATGAGGAATTGGAGCGGGAGACCGGGATCGAACCGGTGACATTCAGCTTGGGAAGCTGACGTTCTGCCACTGAACTACTCCCGCCGTTTATAATCAACTACTTCCAGCAATCAGAGCCATTTACTATTTGCTAGAACTGCTACACCGAAGCCCATCCGAAATTCTCGCTTTAAAACCTTCACCGAAAGCGTGGTGGATAGTAAGCATGGATAGTACGGCGGCTCCTAACGCGAACCTCAAAAAGTATATCAAGGTTGACGGGAAATGGTGCTTCGCCCCGGTGCTCAAACAGAACGAAGTGCCTTATCCGGGCACCGTGCTGATCGATGGCGAACCGGTCCGCTCAACAACCGGCCGTCTCTATATCGAGTTCTAAGAGAACGGGCGGCGTGGCCAGCGGCGGGTCGGCGCCTCGCTACACGAAGCCAAGGATGCCTGGTATCGACAGTGCAGTCCAGACATGCCAATCGATTCAGAGTTCGATGAGGTCGCTGCGAACCCGGAATCTTCTCCCGTCGGAGTAAAGTGCGGGTGCATTAACCCTTTACCGGACCAGTCGATTCGCGAATTACGAGCTTCGGCTCGACCTTGATCTCATCGCGCGGCGGCGCTGTGTTGTGAATGCGATTGAGGAGGCTCTGCGTCGCTACTCTGCCAATCTCCTCGAGCGGTTGATTGATCGTCGTCAGACGAGGCAAGGTGAACGCCGCCGACTTGATGTCATCGAAGCCGATGACGGAAACGTCCTCCGGAACGCGCAAATTGAAATCCTTCAACGCGCGAATCGCACCGATCGCCGAAATGTCATTGAACGCAACAATCGCAGTAAACGGCTGCTTGGTCGCCAGCAGTTGTTGCACGACCGGATAGCCCAGCTCAGGCGAGGTCATATCGCGATCCAGGTTCACAACGAATTCCGGTTTGATTTCAATTCCCAGCCGCTCCGCGACTGCTACCAAACTCTTCCAGCGCTCATCAGAGTCTGAACTAAAAGGTTGCCCGCGCATGAAGGCGATCTTGCGGTGGCCCAGTGCATGGAGATGCCCAAGGGCAAGCTCGGCCGCGCGCGCGTGATCGAGAATCACATTGGTTACGCCATCGATATGCCTGTGCCCTGCCACGGCCACCACTGGAATCGAAATCGGATGCTCGAGGTGCGTGTCGATTGCGATCAGCCCTTGAGCACCGCGCCCGACCAGCATCCGGGTGTACTCTTCGACCAGGTTTGGCTTGTGCCGGTGATGCGCCGTGAAATAGAAATAGCCGGCCTGAATCAACTGATCCCCTATACCGCTCATCACTTGCGTGTGATATCCGTCGCCCAGCTCAGGCACCAGGATGCCAATCGTCAGCGTTCGCCTGCTCCGCAACGATCGTGCCAGCAGATTCGGCTGGTAGTTCATTGCCTTGGCGGCAGCTTTGATCCGGTCGCGCGTCGACTGAGGAATCGATCTTCCCGGAACATCGTTCAAAACCACTGAAACCGTCGCCGGATTTAGACCCAGATGCTCCGCAAGCTGCTTCAGGCTCGTCGTTTGAAGAACCCGCGGCTTCACGTGCTCTTTTGTCTTCTTGTCGTTCGCGGTACCTTTCATGTCGCTACTCAAATCTCTCGGCAATCGTTATAACCATTGATTCTACAATCCTCCGCTCGCAAGGCCGGCGCTGAGCGATGTGCTTCCTGCATTTCTGGCTTCGATGTGTACCATTTGAATTCATGGACGCCGACAAACGAATCATTGGTGGCTGCGTTCGAACCTTTCTCTTCAAACTTCACTGGATTGCAGACTCGTTTATCGACTCGAAGATTGTCCCGTACGGCAAGACGCATATCCATCGCCCGATTAAGTTCTCAGAGGCGAAGATAGCTGGCCTAGGTTCTCAGCAATTCCGCAATCAAGGTTTGACGGTTCAACCGATAAGACAATCGTTTGACTTAAGCTGGAACGTAGCGTGGCCGTTTCATTCAGAGCTATTAGACTCCCGACAGTCTGCTCATGTCAAGTTGAATAGGGTCTTATTAGCCCACAAAGGACTGTAAATTCATTGATTTATAAAACCACCTGCTCTGGTCAGAGCCGGACAGACGCCAACCTTGTCTCCTGCATGTTCAGAATAGCGTATTCAGACATCCGATTGTCTCTTGGGCTTATGAGGGCGCCGCACGCGTCGCGATTGCCGTTTGCCGGCCTCGGAAAATGAGCCAGTTCAGCGCCGCCATCACAACTCCCGCGACACAGGGAACCATCAACCCATACCTCAGCGAATGGAAGTGCGTCGAAACCAGCCCCGTAATCCATGGAAAAAGTGCTCCGCCCATACCGCTCACAGCAAAGAACCATCCCCACGGTGAAAGTTCCAAGAGGTACGAAAGCGAAAGAGGATATAGGGGCCCGATGGACATGCCCGCCACTGCGGCGGCCACCAGGATCAGCCACGGTTGCGGAGCTGCGATCACCGCAGCAGCCGCGACCGTCACCCCACCGATTCCCCAACGCAAAACCTGCCGCCTGCCCACCTTGGCCAGCAGTTTCGTCGAGAAAATGAGCCGGCTCAGCATCTCACCAAACCAGAAGATCGAAGTCGCGAGAGCCGCCCCGACCAGGCTGTGCATCCCGGCACGATGCGAATAAGTCGTCAACCATCCGCTGAGCGATGACTCCACCCCGACGGTGGTCATCGCAAGAAGCACGAGAAGAGTAAAAACCGCCCCAACAGAGCCCCCGACTGAACCTGAATTGCGTTTCGGCTCCGCTGGTGGCTTCGCTCGCTCCAGCAAGACGACCCAAGCAAGCATCGCGACCGACAACACCATCATCGCAATGAAAAGCCAGCGAAAGTTACCCTGGTGCAGAAATAGCAAAAAGCAAACCGGGCCCGCGGTCGCCCCGGCTGACCATGTAAAATTCAACCACTCCAGTTTCGCCGCGCGACCCTCGCTCCAGCGATCGGAAAACAGAAGGCTGGTCGACGTCATCGCCATGCCCAAGCCCAGACCATAAAAGAAAAACGCCGGGTAAACTATTTTCGACCCATCAACCGCCAGCGCGCCAAGAGCCGCCGCCAGCAATGCATAGCCAATCGCCAGCGAACGGATGCGATGCAACCCCGTTGCAACAGCGCCGAGCCCCGAGGCAAAGAATTGCAGAAAGAGAAGCAACCCTGCTTGATTGTCCCGCAGACCCCACTTCAGCGAGAACGCCGGCAGCAACACCCCGAGCATTACCGTTCCTGCTCCAGTCAAGCTGAATCCTGCGCTCAACATTATGGTCGAAAAAGCTTGCGGCGCGGGTTGAACTCTTGCTGGCGAATTCGTTTCAGCCATGGTGTCTTCCTATGCGATTCACGGCATCGCTCCACTGGAGCGCCCAAATCACCTCAAAGCTCCCCTCATTGGCCGCCGCAATTACGGCAGATTCGCCGAGTGCTCCGGCAACTTGCTCGCAACAATTCCTTGTCCTTCGCGCACAACATAAAACCTGTCGGCTACCAGGTGCGCCAGAATCTCCTTTTTCCCGTCCGGCCACAGTACTTCGGCCTGATCGACGGACTCATGACTGCCCAATCCAAAATGGAGGCGCAGATCGTTCTGTGAAAGATAACTTCCTCCACTCATCACCTCACCCAACTGCACCAGATCACCTGCAGTGACGCGCACTCGAGCATTAAGCGCGAGCCGATTACACTCCACTCCCTCCAATTGAAAGCTGACCCAATGCGTCTTTGGTCCGCCTTCCGGCCGCAAAATCCGCGGTTCGCCCACGAGATTCTCGACGACAGCTTCCATTCGTCCATCATTGAAGAGATCGCCTACCGCGAGCCCGCGGCTCACTTGCGGAATCTGAAGCGCCGGCCCCACTCGGCGGCTGATGTTTTGAAACGTGCCGTCGTGCTGATTCAGAAAAAGCAGTTTCGGCTCAAGATAATGCGTCGCGGTGTGCGTGGAATCCACTTGCGGGTAGACATGTCCATTCACCTGGAAGAAATCCTGCCATCCGTTATTCGCAAAGTCGACAAATGCATCGCCCCAACCGACGTAGCCTTGCGTCCCGCGCGCGATTCCTGATGCAATGGAATTGTCCGTGAAGTTCATATCGCCTTCGTTCGTATAGAGCGCGGTGTATTCCACATCAAAGTGAGAGATCGCCAGCGACATTCGACCTGAGTGCAGATAGTCTCCGACCGCAACACCCATGTTCGCCTGCTCCACTCCGTCCTCGTTGGCTGCCACGCCCGCCAGCAGGCCGACGTCCTCAAACTTACCGGCATCGTCACTCTGGTACAGATAATTCGCCTCTCCATCGTTGGTTACGAAAAGGTCAAGTTTCCCGTCATTGTTGAAGTACGACCAGATCGACGTCAGTCCGTAACGATGCTCAGCGTCGTCCACGCCGGCTTGCTTTGATACGTCCGTGAAGGTTCCATCGCCGTTGTTGTGATAAAGATTATCCGGCAGCCCTTTTAATCCGCGCGGTCCGCACTGCACGTCGAGCCCGAGATACTTACACGCTTTACCCAACGCGAGCATCGGTAAGTTGTCCAGATGAAAATCCAGGTAGTGCGACACAAACAGGTCAGCGCGGCCGTCGTTGTCATAGTCTCCGAATGCCGCACCCGTGGCCCAACCGCTGTCGGCATCGAGTCCGCTTGCCTTTGTCACGTCGGTGAACGTGCCGTCGCCGTTATTGCGATAAAGCACTACGCCGTTCAGGCAAGTTACGAGCAGATCCGGCCGGCCGTCGTTATTGTAGTCACCGACGACGGCGCCCATCGCCCAGCACGGGTAACCGACACCTGCTTTGTCGGTCACATCGGTAAATGTGCCATCGTGATTGTTGTGAAAGAGAGCGCTTCGCGACTTGACACCGTGGAGCGCCATATCCACGCTCTGCGCATTGGTGAGATAGATATCTGGCCAGCCATCGCCATCGTAATCAATCAGCGCGACTCCTCCGCTCATTGATTCTGCAATGAATTTGGCTTCCGGGCTCGACTTGTGGTCGAAGGTAATCCCGGTCGATTTTGTAATATCAACCAGCTGCGGATAATTTGCTACCGGCCCCGTTGCCGTGCGCTCCGCCTCGGCTTTCTGGCGCTCCGCCTGCGACAGCGGCGTGGGCGTCCCCATCTGCGCGGCAATCACTCCCTGAATTCCAAGAAGCACGATCGAAACAACGCTCCGTAGAACTACGGAACGCAATCTCATTTTTTCTGCGATTTCCTTCCTCCAGCGAACCCGTCCGCGGACCTGCTTCATTTCTTTTTGGATGGCTCCTCTTCCGGATTCTCGTCCGCGCGGATCTCATCCGGCTGGATGAGCAGCTCCTTATATACGACGCGAAGCTTTTCTTTCATTTCCTTGTATTTCTGGTAAAGCTCCACTTCGCGCTTGGCGTCGTCCACGCGGCCCATCTTTCGGTAAAGAGCGGCCAGCCTGTAATGCACGGTCGCATTCGTCGGCTCCAGCTGTGCCGAGGCTTCAAGAAGCGGCAGTGCCTTGTCCTGCTGATCCAGCTCGATCAGCACTTTGGCCAATCCCAACTTCGCATTCGCGTCTCCCGGCTGCAGCGCTACCGCGTTTGAATAGTCGTCGAATGCCTGCTGCGTGTCGCCCCTGGCCCCGGCAATCTCCGCCAGCGCACAGATCGACTTTTCGTCCTGCTGATTCTGTTGGACCGCGGCGCGATATTCCTGCTCCGCTTCCTTCTTCACGGCAGGATCCTGCGATGTGTGCAATATCTCCGCAAGCTCGAAGTGCACGCCCGGCAGATGGGGATCAATCGCGATCGCCTTGCGGAATTGTCCGATCGCGGCGTTTGTATTTCCTTCTTTGATCTCCTCGTGCGCGAGCAATTGATGCATCTGTGCTGAGTCGGGCGCCGCAAGAGAGAGCGAGATCATGGCTTCGCTCGAGAGATCCGAGAAGGTCCGGTACGAAGCATAAAGCACC